>DATAGL010000513.1:0-3242 GCA_036263755.1 Chitinophagaceae bacterium
TCCGGGTGCAGCTGGGAAGCATAACTGCCCATCTGGCCCTTGCCCAGCGTAATGACATGATAGATATATCCGTCAGACCATCCGGCAGCTTCCGGGCGGACCAGGTTGGGCGGCGCTACGGGGTAAGGTCCGTCACCTCCATTGAACAGCGGGCCATTACCCTGCAGGTTGGCCCCGTGGCAGATGCCGCAGTTGACCAGGTACAGGCGTTCGCCTTCTTTCAGCTGGGCAGAGCCGGCCGCTACCGAATCAAACGGGTTCACCAGGTTGTTGGCGGCCGCAAGACCTGCGGAATCGTTCGTCAAACCGTAAGAAGCCATATCCCCGCGGGCTATCGTACCGGGGACCGGGGTGGCCGTATAGCGGATACCGCGTTTTTTCAGGTTTTCGTAATATTCGTGGCTGCTGTTGTAACCATAGGTTTCATAAGCGCGGCTGGGGCGCATATCCGGCATATAATCCTCACCCGGGTCATCCCCTTTTGCGCCTCCGCAGCTTACCATCGTGGCACCGGCTGCTAGTACACCTGCTATGATCAAGAATTTTTTCATCAGTAGTATTTTAGGGTTGGTCGATGGTTGCGCTTGTATTGTACAGTTTCTTTTCCGTATCATAACGGCCCAGCCACCAGCCGGTTTCTTTCAGCTGCGTATTCACTTCCTGGGCACCCAGTCCCTGAAGGAAGGCGGTCACTTCCGCTTCGTTCGTGCGTTCGTTGCACTCAATGGCCATAACAAACAGGTCGTCCGTAGCCCGCAGGTGAAAGTGGTCTTTCCGTACAAAGGGAGCCAGCTGGCAGAGATAGCAGAAAGTAAGTACCATGCCCACAGCTGCAAACAGTACCGTCAACTCAAACATGATGGGTATCCAGGCCGGCAGCGAAAAGAAGGGCTTGCCACCAAAGTTCATCGGCCAGTCGGTCGTCAGTGCCCAGGTAATGAAAGAAAAAGCTACGGTTGTGCCGGTAATGCCATAGATGAAACCTGCGGTGTGCAGGCTCGTATCCCGCAGCCCCATGGCCGCATCGAGGCCGTGGATCGGGAAAGGCGTATATACATCATGGATCTTATAGCCGGACTTGCGTACCTGCTTGACCGCCGGGAATAACACCGCCTCATCGTCAAAGCATCCAACAACAAATTTTTTTACAGCCATTGTATCTTATTCTAGTATGTTTCGAAAGTTTGGGCTTACGGCTACTCGCTTTCAACCCGTATAATTTTGTTCATCCTGAGCGCTCAGCTTTCGGCTGGCGCTTTTAGTGATGAGACTGGTCGTGACCGAACTTCTCAATGTCCTGCCGCTCTATGTCGCCCATCTTCGACTTGTAATTCTCACCGCTTTTCTTCAGGATGTGCTTGATCTCGGCAATGGCAATTACCGGGAAGAATTTGACAAAGAGGAAATAGCAGGTAAAGAACAGTCCGAAGGTGCCGATATAAAAGCCGATCTCCCAAATGGTCGGTGTATAATAGGTGCTCCAGGAGGAAGGCAGGTAATCGCGGTAAAGCGAAGTAACAATGATCACAAAGCGTTCAAACCACATACCGATATTCACCAGGATCGACATAAAGAAGGTCACAACGATATTGCGGCGCATCTTGCGGAACCAGAAGATCTGGGGGGAGATCACGTTACAGCCCATCATCAGCCAGTACGACCAGCCGTAAGGGGAGCTGAGGCTCAGGCGGTTTTCCTTGAAGGCGAACCACTCATATTCCACGTGGGAATACCAGGCCATGAACAGCTCGGTCAGGTAAGCGATACCCACGATCGAACCGGTCAGTACAATTACCTTGTTCATCACATCGATGTGCTCCAGGGTAATGTATTCTTCCAGGTGCAGCACTTTACGGGTTACCAGCAGCAGGGTTTGCACCATGGCGAATCCGGAGAAGATGGCACCCGCTACGAAATAAGGCGGGAAGATGGTCGTGTGCCAGCCGGGAATCACCGACGTGGCAAAGTCAAATGATACGATGGTATGTACGGAAAGTACGAGCGGGGTGGAAAGACCGGCGAGTACCAGGGACAGGGCCTCGTGGCGCTGCCAATGTTTCGTGGAACCGGTCCAGCCGAATGCGGCCACACCATAAAACATTTTTCTCCATTTCACCCGGGCCCGGTCACGCAGGGTGGCCATATCCGGTAACAAACCTGAATACCAGAAAAGGAGGGATACGGTGAAATAGGTAGAGATGGCGAATACGTCCCAGAGCAGCGGTGAGTTGAAGTTCACCCACAGCGGACCCCGGGTATTCGGGTAAGGAAGGGTGTAGAAGGCCATCCATACACGGCCCATGTGGAAGATCGGGAACTGGCCGGCGCACATTACCGCAAAGATGGTCATGGCTTCCGCGGCGCGGTTCACCCCCGTCCGCCAGCCCTGGCGGAACAGCAGGAGGATCGCAGAGATCAGGGTACCGGCGTGACCGATACCTACCCACCATACGAAGTTGGTGATGTCCCAGCCCCAACCTACTGTACGGTTCAGGTTCCACTGGCCGGTACCGTACATTACTTCACGGGCTACGGAAAATATGCCAAACAGCAGCAGCGCCACCGAGATCAGAAATCCAATCCACCACAGCTTCGTCGGTTGGGCTTCCACCGGGCGGCAGATGTCCTCCGTTACCTGATGATAATCTTTCGATCCGTCTACAAGCGGTGGTCTTACCTGCGATTCATATTTAAGTACTGCCATATTCGATAAGCTTTGAGCTATACGCTGCGTGCAGCGGGCTTCGGTTTAGTCTTCTTTTATATGGGCAGCCTTTTACGGCTGCCCCGCATTCAGTAATTAATGAGCTCCTTCTTTCTGCTGTTCTTTACGGCCGGAAGGCACTCCCGGTTCTTCGCTCTGACCGGCATGCTCGGCGCCGGCGTGCTCGTCCACATGCTGCACGATCTCTTCCGTATTGCGGATCTTGGCGAGGTAGCTTACGTTCGGCAGGGTGTGGATCTGCTCGATCACGTAGAACAGGCGGCCCGGGTTGTTTTTCCGGATCTGTGCCACTTCGCTGGACGGATCATTCACATTGGAGAAGCGGATGGCCGACGTAGGACAAGCGGAGGAGCAGGCAGTCTGCACTTCATCACCACCCAAAGGACGGTTTTCCAGTTTTGCTTTCAGTTTGCCCTCCTGGAGACGCTGTACGCAGAAGGTACATTTTTCCATCACACCCCGGCTGCGGGTGGTAACATCCGGGTTCAGCACCATACGGGTCAGGTCGTCGTTCATT
>DATAGL010000514.1:0-6896 GCA_036263755.1 Chitinophagaceae bacterium
TGCACGCTTTTCAGGTTATGGCCTTTGCTTTTCATTTCGGAAATAAAGGCCGGGGTAACACCGGTGGCCTTGGCGGCGATCACATCGCTCATGTCCAGGTCGGTAAAGCCGAGGTCGCGGTATTCTTTTACCTGGGCCGGCGTGATGTGGTGCGCCTTCAGCGCGATCACCTGGCTGAGCGGCGGGTTATTAAAACCCACTGCCGAAAAGCTGCGGATATATTCCGGGGTTACATTCATCGCCTTCAGTGCTGTAAAGTCACTCAGGGGCACATTCTTATAACCGAGGGCTTCATAGCTGCGGATAAAGTCCACGGTAATGTCCTGGGCCTTCAGACCGGTGAGGGTGGAAGGGGATATGTTTTTGTAGCCCGCTTCTTCAAACGATTTGATAAAGGCCGGGGTTACGCCCAGGGCCTTGAAGGAAATGAGCTGGGACATCGGGATGTTTTCATAGCCCGCTGCCTGGAAAGACTGGATGTATTCCGCCGTAATGTTCTGTGCCTTGGCGGCTACCAGGTTACTGCGCGACAGGTTGTTGTACCCGGCTTTCCGTAACGACTCGATATAGGCCGGATCAATGTTCATGGCTTTGTAGGCCACCAGGCTGCCGGGATCGGAATCGTCACCGTCATCATCATCTTCGTTCGCATTCCCGTTCGCATTCCCCGTTCCGCTTTTGGCTTCGGCGGCTTTTACGTCGCGGATGTATTTGCCGTCGATGCCCTGGGCCTTCAGGCTGACCAGCTGGTGTGCCGATACATTCTTATAGCCGGCATCACGGATCTCCTTGATGTAGGCGCCGTCCACGTTGAGCGATTTCAGCGGGATAAGGTCTTCGGGGGAAAGGTCGGTCAGCCCGCTTTCTTTCAGGGCGTTGATGTAGGCAGCATCCACTTTCAGGGCAGCCAGGGGAATAAGCTGGTCCTTGCCCAGCTGTTTGTAGCCGGCACCCTGCAGCATCTGCACGTAGGATTTTTTGATATCGATAAAGAAGAAGGGCAGGAGCTCGCGGTCGTCGAGGTCTTCAATGCCCTGCTGCTTCATAAAGGAAGCGTAGGTTTTATCGCCGGTGAACTGGTACCGGCCCATGCCCTGGTCGCCTTCGAACTTGCCGGTAAAGGCCATGGTGCCCGCTTCGCGCACGAGGTTGAAGGAGCCCTGGCTGCCGCGCGGCAGGTTCGGCAGCTCACTCAGCAGGAAGGTGGAGGAGTTGAAAGAGTTCCCTTCGTCTTCGTCGGACTTGAACTGGATAGACACCTTTTCACCTTTAATGGTGGCGAACCAGGAGCCTTCGGTTTCCATAAAAGTTTTTTGCGTTGCGGCCTTTGTGCCCTGGCCGTCGCGGCCAAAGGCTACCGGCTTGTTGAACAGGGCGAGAAAGAGCACCATCAGGGGCAGCAGGAAGAAATATTTCCAGGCCGTGTGCAGGTTGGAGCGTTTTCCGTTCATCATAACAATGCGTTTTTTAAGTAATGACTGGTTATAGTTGGTAGTGAGGCTGAGGGGGAGGTGCGGGGCCGCCACCTTGAGCAGGTTCATCTGGTAGGCGGTGCGTTCCACGCGCTGGTCCTGGAGCAGCTGGTCGTCGGTAAGGAACTCGAGGTTCGATTCCAGCTCGCGGCGGTACAGCCAGGCAAAGGGGTTGAACCACTGGAACACGAGCACGAGCTCGGCGAGAAAGATGTCGTAGGAGTGGCCCTGCTGCACATGGATCTTTTCGTGCTCCAGGATCTGGCAGTACGTGTCCCAGTCATACTTTTCCGGGTTAATGAAGATGTTGTTGCCAAAGGAGCAGGGTGCCTGGTCGCCGGACAGCTCCACGATGCGGTAGCGGCCGTCGCGGATCACCGGGCGCGAGTAAGCACGGTACAGCAGCGTTACCAGCTGGATGAGCAGGTTGAGGCCGAAGGCCGCCACACCAAACCAGTAGAGGTAACCGATCCAGCGGAGCGACTGCTGCGCCAGCGAAGGAGCGTCCGGTCCGGCTGACACCGTGGGGGCGGCAGCAGGTTGCTGCTGTTCGGCCGGAGGCGTGCTGTTGTGGCCGGGCAGTACTTCGGGAAACACCATCGGCATGTCCATCGGTGCCGGCTCGGCGCTGCGGAACGACCATTGCTCGGGCACCGGCAGCAGCGGCAGGGTGAAGGAAAGCACCAGGCAGGCCAGCAGTACCAGGCGGTTGATGCGGTAAAAGGTTTCCTTGTGCAGGAGGATCTTATAAAAGGCAAGGCAGCCGGCAAGGAGGAGGGCCGCATGCAGGATATAAGGCATCATGGCTTCCGGGTTTTGATGAGTTGAAGGATCTCTTCCAGTTCTTTATCCGACAGGTTCTGCTGCTTGGCAAAGAAGGCCAGCATACGGGGATAGGAGTTGTCGAAGTAGGTGCGTACGATGTCCTGCATCGCATGGCCCTGGTAGTCGTCGCGCGAAACCACCGGCGTGTACTGGTGCATGTTGCCGACCGTTTCCCGCGAAAGGAATCCTTTTTCCTCGAGGATCTTTACCATGGTGGCTACGCTGTTGTAGTGGGGCTTCGGATCGGGCAGGTGGGGGATGACATCCCGGATAAAGGCGGACCCCAGGTCCCAGAACACCTGCATGATCTGTTCTTCTCGTTTGGCCAGTTTAATCATAGCTTCCTTCTTTATGAACTAAAGCTACTACTAATGTATTAGTAGACCAACTAATTTATTAGGAAATTGCAGGAAGCCGTCTTTTTGATACAATCAACGCATTGAAAGATAATTACTTATGCAGTAGGGAATTTGATGAACGGTAAAAATCAGGGGATCCGAGCAATGTTTACTGGTTTATCGTGGCGGTCCGGCAGTTTCCTCCCTTGGCTTTTGAACCACAAAGGCACAAAGACACAAAGGGACACAAAGCTTTCAGAGATTGTAGCCAGGCAGAGACTTTTCGATGTACGATGTAGGATGTACGGTGTACGATCTAAGAAACTACGGTCCAAAACCAAAGTACTTATCAGCGTCATCAGCGCCGCACGTTCTCCATTGCCTGCGCAGCCTGCCGCCCCATCAGTGCCATCAGCGATTCATGCGCGGTTCCGGTATATGTTTGTTCTATGCCATTCGAGGTTCGCTTGGGAAGGATAATAGCTATTGTCTTCCGGCAGCAGGATTTTGCGGCCTTCGAAACTACGGATCCCATATCCCGATTCGGACTCTGTAAATGAAGCAGTCGTTCGTACCCGGTATTCCTCATCAATAGTGATCAGGCCGCGGTCGAAGGCCCGGTGTAAATTGGGGCAAAGCGATAAACCATTCGTTATGGTATCATCACCGGACCGGGCAAACGGAACAATGTGGCAGGCATCAATCATTTGAACATCATAGCCGGCAATAAGCCGCATTCCTGAAATGGCACAGGTGTAGTGATAAACACGCGGAATCACTTTTTTAAAAACGCCGCCCCTGATGAATACCTCTTCCTCATCTGCCCTTTCAGCTTTTTGTTTGTAAGCAGCCGGACTTTCATGCAGTATTTCATTGGTCAGCTGGTGAATCAATCCGGAGTGATAAGCTTCTCGAATCTCCGTATCCGGAAAATAAGCAGACAATAGGGTTTGCTGCAGGGCGATCCGGCTTTGCGGCTGTATGAATAAATGAAACAAATCTTCGTCCAGGGAAACAAAATCTATGACCTGTTTTAAATGCCCGAAACTCTTTATAGAATGGGAAGAAGTAAGCAGGATCTCCCGGCCGGGCAGCGTATGCAGTTTCCAGAACCCTTCGCTTTTCAAATGATAAAACGGCAAGGAAAAGTTGGCGCTGAATCGAATGTCGTGAACAAGCTGCGCCCACCTGTCTTTGAAGCGGGCTACCAGTTCGGGAGTTATGAAGATTTTGTTTTCGGCAATCTCTTCATCAGCTATTGCATCCATCACGGCAAGCAGTAAAACAGCTTTATGGGGTGCCTTACTGCCTTTGACGCTGGCTACATGCAACCGGCTGAATTTCTTTATGTAAGTATGTATTGCCTCCATTTACTCTTTTTCTCCGTTAGCTCTGCGCGAAACCCTGCTGCGGGTCAAAAGACATTACGTTACCTGTAAACACATCGTACATCCCACATCATACACCGTACAGCGCACACTCACTACCCTTCCGCCGCCGCATACCATCTCCGGTAAACAAAATGAAAATACGTGGCCACGAACAGCAGGAACAGGATCACCCCGCCCGACTCGGCCCAGAGCAGGGACCGTTCGGCGGCCATTTCATCAAAGACATTGGGCGGCAGCACGCGCCGGCGGTGTTCCTGGTACAGGGCCGTCAGGAAGAACGGGGCAAAAGGCAGGATCCAGGCCAGCAGGTTGATGCCAATGCCGTTGACCAGCTGCCGCCGGCGGCTGCGCAGGGCCAGGGCCGATAAAATAAAAAACAGGATGACATAGAACAGGATCCAGCCAAAGCCGGCCAGTTCCTCACCACCCGAGAACCCGATGAACAGGGCTGTCAGGATGCTCAGCACCACGGCCGCCAGCAGCGAAAGGAAGAACGTGCGGGCCGTGGAATGACGGAAGGTAAAGGCCAGCAGGGTGAGGACCAGCGTCGTGTACAGGTGCATGCGCAGGAACATCGGCAGGGTATCGTCCCAGCGGTGCTTCCGTTCGAGGATGTTGTCCATGGCCTGGCGGATCTCGTACAGCGAATGCCGGTCGCGTATCCGCGCTTCCAGCGACTGGTCGTACTCAGTGCTTCCGTAGGCAATGCCGACAGCGTACTTCGCTACGGCGGCATCCAGTGCGCCCTGCAGCGCCTTCGGGTCGGAAGGGCGGTACCGCGCCACCACGGCATGGTAAATCGCCCGGTTGTCCAGCACGTCCGAACGGCCTTGCGGGATTTCTTTCAGCTGGGAGAGCGGCGCAAAATACGATTCGTAGGAAGTCAGGAACGTATAATTGGGCGCAGTAAAAAAAGCATAAACGGAGTCGGAAAGACGCTGTGCGCTGTCTTCCTCCTGTAGCTTCACCCGCAGGTCGGCGCTGTCGATGATCCGCCAGCCTCCCGGTCCTGCCGGTGCAGCAGGCGTGCCGTGAACCGTGGCATTGTGCATGCTTTCATCATTGCTCAGCGGCCGCTGCACAACGCGCACCGTATCGGAAGACCAGCGGTGAGGGAGGGAATCGTAATACAGCCGGGTGAGGTTCATGTTGATATCGTTGATATCGCGGATGATTTCCGCATCGGTATAGGCCCTGTTGGCGCGGGCGGTTTCCAGGATGGGCTGCACGTAAGGAAAAAAGGCAAAGGTGCCGATGGAAATAAAGTACAGGAGGAAGGTGGCCAGCCGCATCAGCGGACCCGTACGGCCGAAGCGCTTGAACACATTGAAGCGCAGCAGGTAAATGGCCCAGATCACCAGCGCAATCAGGGAAACGAGCGATACAAAGCCCACCCAGTAACCGGTATGCGTGTCCGTACGCGGGTCGTTGGGCTCGAGCCAGGCCAGGCCGGCCAGGGCCGCTGCAAACAGGAAGCCGTACCAGAGCACCAGGTGGGTGCGCGCACTCCAGGTTTCTGGATTATGGAGCAGCAGGTAGCGGTCGAATTGCCGGAGGGGACGGGGTAGGAGTGGGCGTTTGGAGCTCATGGGATTCTTTCTTTACTCAGGACCGGGCCCTGAAAAAACGTTTGGTGGAATGGGTGATGTCGCGGAAATACGTGATGGACAGGCCGCTGTTCAGCAGCAGGAGCAGCAGTTCCTGCATACTCTGGCGCGCAGCGGTGAGCGTGTAATAGCCGCCGTTGAACTGGATCGTTACGTCCTGGCCGGCCAGTGCGGCTTCCAGCACCGCGCGCCCGGCCTCCGTTTCCACTTCCACTACGGCGCCTGCAGCAACTTCTGCCTCGCCGGTGCGGTACAGGCAGGCGCCCTGCCGGATGAACAATACGGTATCGGCAATTTTCTCCACTTCGTGCAGCTGCTGGGAGGACAGCACCACGCCCATCGGGTGCCGGTACGACTTGGCCATGTAGCGCAGGTCGGTGAGGATGGTTTGCTGGGCAATGATGTCCAGGTTGGCCAGCGGCTCGTCGAGCAGCAGCAGGCTGGGGCGCTGCAGCAGGATGCGGGCGATCTCGAAGCGCGTGCGGTAGCCGCTGCTGATCTGGTTCCAGGTCAGGTGGGCATAGTCGGCCAGGAGCAGGCGCTCGAGCATGAAGTCCACCATCAGTTCATTCTCCTTCCCGGTGAAGCCGGAAAGGGCCGCCGAAAAATGGAGGTTGTCCTTCAGCAGGCCGTACCAGCGCGGGATGCGCTGCGGGATGAAGGCCAGGTACTGCTTGATGCGGTAGGCATCGGCACCGGGGAGCTGGCTGTAGGTGATCCCGCCCGCATCGGTGTCCAGCTGGCCGGCCAGGGCCCGGAGCAGCGTGGTTTTCCCGTTCCCGTTTTCGCCGACTATCCCGATGATGGCGCCGGAGGCTACCTGCAGCGAAAGCGGCTGCAGGCTGAAGCGGCTGCGGGGATAGGTCTTGGCAATAGCTTCTGCGGTCAGCAGGTTTACCGGCGCCGGGGCAGGCCCCTGCAGGGAACGGAGCCGCTGCAGCAGGGCTTCCGCCTCGTTGTAAAAGGAGGAAGGGACTTCCGCGCCCTCTTCGCCGATGGCTTTGCGATAGCGGCGGCTCCAGGCCACCGCCTGGGCCAGCAGCGCATCGTCGCCCGCATCGAAGCTGAGGTCGAGCATGCGGCGGAGGGCCAGGGAGCGGTCGCCGTGGCGGAGAAAGGATTCGATTTCGGGGATACGGTCCATGTTGGGGGTGGTAGTATTAGTAGTATTAGTAGTATTGGTGGTATTGGTGGTATTGGTGGTATTGGTGGTATTGGTGGTATTGGTGGTATTGGTGCTGTGGGATGCGGCTGCAAGAACGG
>DATAGL010000515.1:0-1971 GCA_036263755.1 Chitinophagaceae bacterium
ACATTCTCCGTGCCCAGCCGGTTGTAGCGGTAAGAGGAATTAAGGGCTTTTTTATCGGCGTCCCAGCGGTTGATATACAGTCCGCCCGCCGTGTAGGAGTTGGGCAGCCCCCGCAGGCTCCAGTCGTTGAAGCCGTCGTCGTTGCCGAACGAAAAGTAATAGCCGCTGATCTCGTCGTACTCCATATCATTTTCAATGCCCATCTGGCGCCGCTCTTCCCAGTTGAGGCTTCCCGTGCTGGTGCTGCTCTTGGTACCGTAGACCGAGATCTTTCGCTTACCGATAAAGTTGTTGTACAGCGCCTTGCTGTTCAGTAAGGAACCCCCGTTGTAGCCCAATTCGCCGCGGCCGAAGGCGCCTTTCTTTTTATCTTCCTTCAGTTTGATGTTGACCGTCTTGCCTTCATTCCCCGTGGTCATGCCCGTGAGGTTCTGCTGCTCGCTTTTGGTATCGAACACCTGTACCTTATCCACCGCTTTGGCCGACAGGTTCTGGGTAGCCATGGTAGGATCGTCGCCGAAAAATTCCTCGCCGTCCACCAGCACTTTGCTTACCCGTTGGCCCTGGGCCACAATCTCGCCCTTGCTGTTAACCTGGAAGCCCGGCAACTTTTTCAGCAGGTCTTCCACTGTGGCGCCTTCCCGCACCACAAACGAATCGGCTGCATATTCCGTGGTATCCCCTTTGATGCGTATGGCGGAACCGGTACGCACCACCACTTCCTGGAGCAGTTTGCTTTTCAGGGTCAGGGGCAGGGTTCCGAGTGCGGTTTCACCGTCTGCTTTTACCTGGATGTCATCGGTATAATCGGCGAACTTGGGATAGGTAACCAGGATCTGATAGTTGCCGGGCTCTATTCCGTTCATCCGGAAGGAGCCATTGCGGTCGGTGCGGCTGAAGCGTACAAGGCTGGAATCGCTTTTCCGGATCAGTGCCACAACCGCATGGGGCAGGGCCTTTTTTTCCAGCGTGTCGGCTACTTTTCCATGAACAGATGGCGACTGCGCCTTCAGTATTCCTGTGCAGCAAAGCAGCAGGAGGCCCATAAGCAGGGGTTTCATGTGCAGGTGTTGGGTTTGGTGTAAATAAGTTTGTTCAAGTTAGTGTTCAAAACCTTAGCGACATGTTAACTTTATAGACAATACAAAACCAGGAAGCATGAGCCTACAAGAAAATACAGGTCGCACGGCAGGAGCGGAAGGTACGAAGGGAGCCGTAGGGGAGCTGGGGAATTCCATGAGCGGTCAGGAACCGGTTCCGGTTGCCGGACGGTATGAAGACGCCAATTTTGTGGATACGACGCGGCCGGTCTGGAACTACTCCATCCTGTATGATGACGATGTGCATACCTTCCAGCAGGGAACCCATTACCGCCTGTACGAGAAATTCGGCGCGAAGCCGCAAACCGTCCTGGGAAAGGAAGGCTATCACTTTACGGTCTGGGCACCGAATGCAACCGAGGTTTCGGTGGTGGGCAATTTCAACCACTGGGATCCTGCCGCACACCCGCTGCAGCCCCGTTGGGACAAGAGCGGGATCTGGGAAGGATTTATCCCTGGGCTGAAACAGGGAGAGTTGTACAAATACCGGATCACCGGTTATAAGGGAGCGGTGACCCTGAAGGCGGACCCCTTTGCGCATTATGCCGAATTGCGCCCGCGCACTGCCTCTGTTACCTGGGCTTTTGATTACCGGTGGAACGACGCCGGATGGATGCAGAACCGGGCTCAACACAATGCCCTGGATGCCCCTTGGAGCGTGTACGAGCTGCACCTGGCCAGCTGGATGCGCCCGGACCCTTCGGACGAGGAAACCTATAATACCTATGAGCAGATTGCCGAACGGCTGGTACCCTACATCAAGGAGCTGGGCTTTACCCATGTGGAGCTGATGCCCGTTATGGAGCACCCCTTCGACGGCAGCTGGGGTTACCAGTGCACGGGCTATTTTGCCCCGACGGCCCGCTTCGGG
>DATAGL010000516.1:0-3645 GCA_036263755.1 Chitinophagaceae bacterium
CACCACCCTGGTCTTCACCGTCGGCCTGTCCACCGGATTATTCTACGTGCGGCGCAAGGCCCGCGAACTGGCCGACCTGAAGCTCACCCGGAGGGAACTGGAACTGTTTTTTAATACATAAAACGAGTAGTTCATACTTAGAGATCATTTCTGTTTATCGGTACCGGCATGTTGAACCACAAAGGCACTAAGGCACGAAGGAACACAAAGGATATGGAGAAAGATAAGACAGAGAGTTTTCGATGTACGATGTGGGATGTACGGTGTACGATGTAAGAGATCCATGTCAACCAACAGCCTGCCTTATCTGCGTCATCAGCGCCGCAGCCACTCCGCTGCAAAAGCAACCAGCCACCCCATCAGCGCCATCTGTGATCCATCAGCGTCATCAGTGATGGAATAATTCTTGCAATAATAATCGGTAACCACACGGTATTCCTGTAAAAAAGGACTTCCGGTGCAGTTACCGAACCCCTGTTTCCGGCGGCAGAAAGGCTTCCTGGAACCGGGATGTATCCCGTTCATTCCTATCCTGACAAACCCACTCTTTCCGGTTTCAGAACCGGCTGTTTCCAATCCGGAATAACCACGCCATCGTACCCATAGCGCAAAGTCATCAATCAATCATTTGTATATGGGTATTAAGTCTACATTTTTATTGCTCCTGCTGGCGGGCTCCTTTACGACCTTTGCACAGCTAGGCCCGCTTACTTCCGGAGAAGCGCCCACGATGGAAGGCTCCGAAGATATACTGGTGGCGCAATACAGGGCCCTGCGCACCAGCGGCAACATCGCGCAGGAAGAAGTGCGGGTGGGCGTTCAGCCGCTTACCTCTGCCGGCAACCGGACTGATGGCAACCTGACGTATGGCAGTACCATCCAGTTTACCCTTTCGTACAACAAGGGAGCGAATACCTTAACGCTCACCTCTGTGATCAACGGCACCACGTACACCACCACCCGGAACAACATCAGCGGAATTGCCACGGGAGCCGGGAAAACGCAGTTGAATGCGCTGAACTTCCTGGAGCTGGAACTCCGGACGCAGGGGAATACTACCGGCACCATTACCGTGAGCAACCTCGTACTGGATGGGCAAACCATTTCCGGAAGCTATGTCAGCGGCTCAGGGAACAGCAATACGTCCCGCTTCTTTTACCTGGACGATTATAATTTTTCCAATGGATTCACCCTCACCGGCACCATCGGTTTAACCGGAAGCTTTGGCAACAATGCCGAAAACAACAGTGTCGTTTTCACCATTGGTTCCAATCCGCCGGCAGGTGGCCCGCTTCCGGTGAAATGGGGCAATGTGCAGGTGAGCAGGGGTGCTTCCGGCAACCACCTCGTGCAGTGGACCACGCTGGAAGAGGTCAACACCGATCGCTTTATCGTGCAGCGCTCCACCAACGGCCGAAACTTTTCCGATATCGGAGAGGTCAGCGCCAAAGGCGGCGGCCAGTCTGCTGACTATCAGTTTGAAGATCCTTCCGCGGCCGGGGCCGTATACTACCGGATAGTGGAAATAGCCCTGGATGGCAAACCCTCCTACTCCCGCATCGTTTCCATCAAGGGAGCTGCCGTTTCCGCCGTAGTATACGACGGACGAAACACCGTACGGGTACAGACCGCAGGCAATGCCCCCCGCGCGGTGCAGGTGCTCGATATGAACGGCCGGCTGATGCTGAAGGCCCGTGTGCTCGAAGGCACCACTTCGGTAGACGTAGGCAGCCTGATGCCGGGTGTTTACCTGGTGCGTGTGGAAGGGGAAAGCAGCGCCACCCGTTTTGTGAAACGGTGATCGGACCATGACGAAGCCGGTGCCCTGCCAGAACATAAAATGTTTTTGTGCCTCGGAAAAGGGCAGGCACTTCCAGCTTAAGACCGGGTCTGGAGGCGGCTTCCGCATCGGTCTACAAGATTCTATACATACAGCTAAGCCCCCGTTTCACACGGGGGCTTTTTTCATTTACAAGCATCGAATTAGAACGGCAAATCCTGCATGCCTTTCCTGCAATGAAGGGAGACAGGAAACTTCTTTCTTCAGCAGTCACTCGAAATTTTTTTTTATTGCAGGCTTGTAAATTCGAAATGCGGGCTCTACATTCGTTGCTCCAACCCTATCTAATCCCTCCGTTTTATAACATCCCAACCACGCCTATCTTTTCCAATCCGTATTAACCGCACCGTCGTATCCATATCCCCGGACCTGTCATCTATCAATTCGTAATATGGATACTAAATTTACCCTGTCTGCACTCCTGTTGGCGTGTTCATTAACGACCTTTGCCCAGGTCGGTCCCCTTACTTCCGGCGAGGCGCCGAGGATGGAAGGTTCAAAAGATATTCTGGGGACGCAATACCGGGCCCTGCGCCTGTCGGGAACGCACAATTCCAAAGAGGTGCATGTAGGCATTCAGCCCTTGGGAGAGAGCGTCAACCGCGTGGAAGCTGACCTTACCTATGTTTCTCCGGTTACCTTTTCGCTCCAGTACGATCCTGCAGCCAACACCCTGAGGTCCATCACCAATATTGGTTCAACTACTACGACCGTAACCCGTTCCAATGTCAGCCAGGCCGCTACGGCAGCCGGCATCACGACGCCGCTGGCCGCCATGAATTACCTGGAAGTGGAAATCCGCCTGGGAGGCAACAATACAGGTAACGTTACCTTAAGCAACCTGGAGCTCAACGGGCAAGCCATCTCCGGTTCGTATGTAGCCACCGCCCCGAACCAGACGACATCCCGGTTCTGGCATCTTTCCGATTTTGATTTCGGTAGCGGATTTACGCTCACCGGTACCATTACGCTGAGCGGTTCTTTTGGCAACAACCCAGATAACAACAGCCTGGCCTTCACGTTCGGGGCCAGCCCCGAGCAGGGATCGCTGCCGGTGAAGTGGGGCAATGTGCAGGTAAGCAAAAATGCCGCGGGCAAAAACCTGCTGCAGTGGACCACGCTGGAAGAAGTCAACACCGAGCACTTTATCGTACAGCGCTCCACCAACGGAAAGAACTTTACGGCCATCGCCCATGTAGCCCCGAAGGGCGGCAGCCAGGCGGCCGATTATACACTGGAAGACGCTTCCGCAGCCGGTGACGCTTATTACCGCATCATCGAAGTATCGGTCGAAGGCAAGCCTTCGTACTCGCGCATCGTATCCATCAAAGGAGCGGCTGTGGCGGCTGTGGTATATGACGGGCGGAACACGGTACGGGTACAGACGGCCGGCGGCGGTACGCGCCAGGTACAGGTGCTGGATATGAACGGCCGGCTGATGCTGAAAGCTTCCGTAACGGAAGGCACGGCGGCCGTGAATGTAAGCAGCCTGACGCGCGGTGTGTACCTCGTGCGGGTGGAAGGAGAAGCAACAGCCACGCGCTTTGTAAAGCAATGAAGTGAATAGGTCAATAGGTGAATGAGTGAATCGGTAGGTGAATAAGGGAGGGGCGGGAATCCTGTGCGTGGGGAATAAGGTGAATGATGAGTGGAGCGCCCGGGATCGTACTTCGTAAACCATACATCGTACACCGTACATCATACACCGTACATAAAGAGAATGTTCAAACTTAGGGAACCCCGGTCTGGTTAGAAGAGACAAAGTTCCAGCGGATCGATTGCATGCTATATTATTTAGGGCAAAG
>DATAGL010000517.1:0-3352 GCA_036263755.1 Chitinophagaceae bacterium
AGGTAAAAATAGATGGCGTTGTAATAGAGCGGTGACCCGGCCTGCCCTAAAGCGATGAGGGGACCGGTGGCAAAAGGGCCCATGGCAGAAAGGACGCCATAGGCCAGGCCGGCACGCAGCCAGCAGGCAGATGCGGCGGACCGGTTCCGGCCGAGCGGCTTCCAGAGCAGGACCGCCTGGTAGAAGCCGGCGGCTACCGACAGCGTGGAAAAAAAGATGGACCCCGCCTTGTATCCCTGTAAGGGAAAGGTGAGCAGCATGCCCCAAGCCGATACTGCCAGCAGGACAGTCAGGATATTCCAATGCCGAAGGGCTACCGACTGTGCTTCCCGGAAATAAAGCAGGATGGCTCCTGCCAGGGCGGGAAGCACCCAGCCGCCAAAGGCCAGATGGGAATGGCCATGCAGCAGGTTTTTATACTGAAAAGGCAGTCCCTCCAGGAAAGGGAACGCACGCAGCAGCACACCCAGCAACGATACTATAAAGAGGTTGAAAAAGGCCAGTCCCAGCAACCGGCGCCCGGCCTGAAAGAAAGCAGATGCCTCCACCCGGGCATTTACAATGGACGATGGATGGTTGACGATGGCTTCCATGGCTGGCTGTCCGTGGTTTACAATGGCTTGATTAAAAAACAGGGGGCTTGCGATAAGCCCTTCCTCTTTCGGCGTTCTTCATACGGGATGTAACCGATACGGCCAGGTGATCTGCCGAGATAATCGGAATCCCTTCCAGGAAAGTTCTTCTCATTATTCACTTTACATCGTACATCGTAAACCGTACACCGTATGTCTAAATGGCTTTTGAAAACACCCGCTTCCCTTCCCCCGCGCGCTGCAGGTGCAGGTCGAAGGCGCTGCAGATGTTGCGGATAAAGGAACGGCCCAGGGGGGTTACCTGTAGGCCCTGCTCGTCGTAGGTCAGCAGGCCGTCGGCGGCCTGTGCTTTCAGCACCGGGAAGGCATACTGCCGGATCAGAGGCAGGTCTTCAGCGCGGAAGAGCGCGCGGCCATGGCAGCTGATCTCCTTGATGTAGGCACGGAACGCACTGTCTTCCCCGTTCAGCAGGTAGCCCTTGCGGATGGCCAGCTGCCCGCTGCGTACCGAAGCGTAATAATCATGCAGTGTTTTCTCGTTCTGGGCGAAGGCCTTTCCCGCATCGGAAATGCTCGATACGCCCAGGCCCAGCAGCAGGCTGCTGTTCAGGGTGGTATAACCCATAAAGTTGCGGTGGAGCTTTCCTTTTTCCCAGGCTTTGTACAGGCTGTCGTGCGGCAGCGCGAAATGATCCATGCCGATATCGCTGTAGCCGGCGGCCTGCAGCAGGGTGCGGCCTTTCAGGTACAGCTGCAGCTTGGCTTCGGCACCGGGCAGGTCCTGCTCCGAGAACAGGCGCTGGGCCCGGCTGGTCCAGGGCACATGGGCATAGCTGTAAAAGGCAATCCGGTCGGGACGCAGGGTGATGACCTCAGCCATCGTGCGCGCAATACTTTCGTCTGTTTGCAGGGGCAGCCCGTAAATGAGGTCGAAGTTGACCGAAGTAAATCCGGTAGCCCTTGCTTCTTCCGTGGCCCTGCGTACGTTTTCCAGCGGCTGGATGCGGTTGATCACCCGCTGCACTTCCGGATCGTTGTCCTGCACCCCATAGGAAATGCGGCGAAAACCAAGGCCGGCCAGCATCTTCAGGTGCTCTGCCGTCGTATTGTTGGGATGGCCTTCGATACTGAATTCGTGCTGCGGGTGTACGATCGCGGTTTTGAGGATGCCTTCGATCAGCCGCTTCAGATTGGCCGGAGAAAAGAACGTAGGCGTGCCGCCGCCGAGGTGGAGCTCGCGGATCACCGGGGTCTGTTTCATGCGCTTGCGGTAGAGCTTCCATTCCTGCGCGATGACCTCAGCGTACTCATCTTCCACCGAATGGTTGGTGGTGATTTTTTTATTGCAGCCGCAATAGGTGCAGAGCGATTCGCAGAACGGGAGGTGGATGTACAGCGCGATCCCGTGGGTAACGTTCTGGGCATGAAACTGCTCGGTAAAGACCGTCTCCCAATCCGCCGCCGCCAGGCGCTCGTTCCAGTGGGGTACCGTCGGGTAGCTGGTGTACCGGGGCACCGGCTCGTTGTACTTCCGGATCAACAGGGGGTTGATCGTTTCTTGCTGCATCATACCGCAAACATAGCCCGGTGTGAAGCGGAAAAACATGATGCTGGTTAGGAGGAAAGCTGATTTACGAGGTACGATGTACGGTTTACGATGTACGATGTATGACCAGCTAAGTTAAAGCAGGCAAGAAAAGCGGTATCCGGGCATCCAACATATCTTTTGCGGCTTTGCGCTCCTCCGCGCCTTTGCGTGCAATCCCTCTGCCGGAGGCAGAAAATATCGAACAAGGAATGTCGATTGAAGAATGATGAAGTGAGGATACATCGTACATCGTAAATCGTACCCCTGCTGATTTCCGTCATGTTTCCCGTTGACCACGATCACCCCCGGCGCTTACCCAGCGCATAAGTTGCGGGCGGAGCGGCGGGTAGTTTTGTGTTCTACAAAAACAAAAAACATGGAAACCCTGGAGCAACAAAGAACAGCAGTACCCGGCCGGGAGGTGCCCCGCCCTGAATCACTGGAGCAGTTTGAAAAGCGGTTCCGTCCCGTCGGTGCCATCGCTTTCTTCCTGGCCCTGGTCGTGCTGGGACTGGCCATCTGGTTTGGCATTTATTTCCTCATGCTCGAACGCGTTTAAATCTACCTATATGTCAGTAATGGACTCCTCCGAAAAGAAAGTGCTGATGATCACCGCCGCCGTGCTGGGGCTGTTCATCTTTTCCATCCTGTATGCCCGCGGCAAGTACAACGACCTGCCGGAGTGTATTCCCTTCGACAAAACCTACACCGAGCCCAAAGTGGTGAAGCTCGACGAGAAGACCTACCAGGTCTACAGTGTAGCCGCCATGTGGCAGTTCGCTCCCAGTAAGATCTATATCCCCGCCGGTGCGGAGGTGGACTTTTTCCTTACCTCGAAGGATGTGGTCCACGGCTTCAACATCTCGGAGAAGAACGTGAACCTGATGGCCGTGTACGGGAACATCAACAAGACCACCGTGAAGTTCGACAAGCCCGGCGTATACAAGATCACCTGCCATGAGTACTGCGGCGTCGGCCACCAGAACATGCAGGCGGAAGTCATCGTCAACGACCCCGCCGCCAAACTTTAAATCACCGCTACAACAATACTCCATATGCGCATTTCGAAATCCCTCAAAAGACTGATCTACTGGGAGCTGGGCATTCCCCTGGCCCTGCTCAGCATCGGCATCTACCACGGACTGATGCAAACCATCTACCGGGCCGGCGT
>DATAGL010000518.1:0-3091 GCA_036263755.1 Chitinophagaceae bacterium
ACGCCACCGGCTGGTACAGCGAAACCAGCGGGGGCAGGTGCCAGGTGCGCTCTTTCTGCCGGTCGTACAGCGACTGGCCGAAGAATGCCACTTTTTTCCAGGTGATTTTATTGATGGCCCGTTCCAGCGAATCCAGGTACCGGTCGGAAGACCGCAGGGTAGCCAGGCTGTCCTGCACGCGGATGAACCGCAGTTCCTTGGCAGACAGGGGCTCGGCCCGAACGGTTTGCCAGAAGGTACTGTCCTTCGTATAGGCTTCCTGCGCGGTGGCGCTGAGCTCCGAGGAGAAGTGGCGGCGGCCGAACTGGCGCCGGACCTCATAGTCGGAATAGCGGACGATGGTTTGTCCGGACTGCCGGGCCTTTCCGCTGCTGATATGGTAGGTGAAATGCTGGCGGCTGAGCATCCAGATGCTGTCCTGCACCGGGGCGAATTCCTGCTCCACTTCAAAAAAGGCGTATTCCTGCAAATGGTAGGAGGGAAAGCGGTAGCGGGCATGGAGGATGGTCCAGGTGCTGTCGGAAACCGTCAGCTCGCCTTCAATGGCGGCATTGGTCAGCTGGCGGGGCCGGAAGGAGATAGTATAGATGCGGTGCTTGCCGGTGCGCTGGAGTTTAATGGTTTTGAACCGGTAGGCCACCAGGCCGCTGTACGAAACCGGGGACACGAAAGGCGTGGGGGAAACCGCAGGCACTTTCAGGAGGTTGTCATACAGGTCGAAGTCGCCTTCGGTCGCCGATAAGTAGAAGAGGGAATGGGCGGAGCCGCTTTTGCGTACCCCGAGCCGCTCTTCCCGGATCTGGCCCGAAGCGCTGCGCTCCAGCCGCAGGGAGATTTCGGCCATGGCCATGCCGTTCAGGCCGGCGGCGGCCATGGCGGTCTCGTCGTCGTTTTTAGCACGGCGGGTACCGGAATCCTGCTGTACCGCCTTTACATAGGCAAGGACGGAATAGGCCCCCGGAGCCGCCTGCACCTGCTCTTTGTGCCGGATCAGGTTGCGCATCACTTCTTCGGCCCGGTCCTTCACCTTGGTGCGGATCACCACTTCTTCCAGGTTCTTTTCTTCTTCTTCGAGGATGATGTTTTTCTGGAGATCGCCCTGCACGACGATCGGAATGACCTGGCTTTTGTAGCCGATCATGGTCACCACCAGTTCATACGTTCCGTGCGAAAGTTCCAGTTCATAGCTGCCGTCCGCTTTGGAAAGGCGGCCGGAGGAGGGAGCATCTTTCACCTGTATCGTCACCAGCGACAGGGGTTCCATGCGGCTGTCGGTGATGCGGCCCCATACCCGGTGCGTCTGGGCGAGAAGCGCAGACGAAAAAAGCAGCAGCAGAATGGTGATATATGCTTTTATAGGCATGGGCAGGAAGAAGCAGCGACAAAATTGCGCTCTTTTTTCCCCGTTTGACCGGGCCGTACTGTTTTTTAAGATGATTTAACACCCGGCCATCCCTGCCTCTGGCAAAACCGGATGCAGCCGGTATCAGGATTCCAGGAAGAAAGTACCGTACAGCTTATTCAGCTTGTACACGTAAATCAGCAGGGCTATGAGCATAAAAAGGGCGGCATTGGTGAGTTTGTCCCGGTCCATAGTGCCGGCCAGGCGTTTGATTCGGTTCATGGGGTTTGGATTATGAGAGGGCAAAATAGGGCTTTCGGCCCGTAATTCAAAACGGTCACGGGCCCGTTGGCGTTTGAGGGCAGACATAAAAGATACATTTGGCTTCGGCTATTTGCGCAGGTACACGCGCACCACGGCTTCCTGGCTGGAAGCACTGCTGCGCTGATCGTTCACCAGCGCATAGTCGTGAATGCGGTATCCCTGACGGTAATATGGGTCCAGTTGCTCATCATGGCGGAAGAGTTCACCCCGTTTGCAGGCTTGCGTCAGTCCTTCTTCTCCGGAAGCATTGGGTATGGTGATGGTCAGTTGTTTTTCCATAATTCGTTCGTTTTTAATAGATCAAAGCAAGATTTGTACCTGCCTTTGCAGCAGCTGTACAGGAATGAATAATGGTTTTAAACAGTATGCCGGACTGTACGGATTTCCGTAAGAAGAGGAGGATGCCTCCAAGGTACAACGAAATTGCCGTAAGGGCAACTGGTGATAACGGGGCAAAGCTAAGGGGAAGCCGTTGCCTTTTTGGGGAATACCTGCACCAGGCGGCCAACCGGCTGATGAGCCGTGGAAAAAAGGGATTGAGTTGAAAAGAAAAGCGGCCCGAAGGCCGCCTGCTTTATTTTCTTTCCGTGACATAACCCCGGAAGGAAATGGGATCCCGGTTGTTGCTTTGTACCTGGAGGTCGGCGGAGCCGTTCTCCCATATTGTCAGGTTCAGGCTCTGTACGTCGCGGCTGTCTTTCGGACGGATCCGTACGTCCCAGCGGTCCTTTTTACGGGCCTTAACCGTATAGTCGAACTCGGTGGAGGTAAAGCGCAGGCCGCTCCCGTTCAGGTCCATCGGTGCCGAATAGGCCCGGCCAAAATAAGGCAGGAAGATGGTCAGGCTATCACCCTGCAGCCGCAGGTCGTATTCCGAGGTAAGCTGCCGCATGGTACCGCGCAGCGGGAAGGCGGTCTGGGCATGAAAAACGAACCGTTTGCCTTCCAGGAGGGTTTCCATGTTGGAAAGCTGGCGGCTTTTCTCCGACTGAGCCCAGGCGCCGGTACTCCAGCCCAGGGTCAGCAGCAGGATCAAGGGAATCATCCGTTTTTTTATTGTTTGCATAGCGTTGTTTTGTTTCCTGTAAACGTCCAAATGCCATACCGGTAGTGGCAGGGAAGCGTTAAAATTCAAGGATGGAAACGGGGCGAAAAGTTGATTTGTTAACCAGTTGAAAAGTTTGGTGAAGGGGGCATACCGATCGGTCCGGGTGTCTTTTGCCTTATTCTATTATACCCTTTTTCAGGACCCTTATTCCACTTTTCAACCGGTCATCCGATCAACTTCTCCCGCCGATCATTGCATCCTTCCTGAATCATAGCATCGTATTTGCAACAGTACCCCCGAAACTGCAATGCATGGAATTACTGGATGTTTTGATCGTAGGGGGCGGACCTGCGGGGCTCAATGCCGCCGTTGTGCTG
>DATAGL010000519.1:0-2694 GCA_036263755.1 Chitinophagaceae bacterium
GTCGGTCAGGGCGTTGTAGCCTTTCTGGCCGATCTTATCCAAGATCTCGTCGATGCGCTGCTGGGTGATGGTGGTGGTCCGCTTGAACGGGGCCACCTTGCTTTTATAGTAAAGCTGTTCGCGGGCCGATTTGCCTTTCTTGGGCTTGTCGGGGTTAAAGAGGTTGTTGACCCAGGAGAAGAAGTTGTTCATGCCCTTGCTCCAGTCGTGGCCGCGGCCCAGCATGTATACGAACAGGTAACCGAAGCCGGCGCCGGCCAGGTGGGCGATGTGCCCGCCGGGATTGCTGTAGGGCAGGGTGGCCAGGTCGATCACGACAAAGATGACGGTAATGACCCAGAGCGGGATGCCGCCGTTGAGCATCGGGAAAATGCGGAAGTTCGGGGCCATAGCCGTGGTGGCAATGGCGATGCCCATCACGCCGGCGGAGGCGCCCAGCATATGGTTATTGGCCAGGTCCGAGCGCAGGGCGGGCACCAGGTTATAGGAAAGCAGGTAAAAGAAGGCTCCGGCAAAGGCGCTGTAGATAAAGATGGGCAGCACCATGCGGCTGCCGGTCAGGTCCTGCAGGATAAAGCCGAAGGCCCAGAGCCAGAGCAGGTTGCCGAGGATGTGCCAGACGCCGTCGTGCACGAACATATAGGTGAGTACCGTCCAGGGGCGCGTGAGCAGCACCGCCGGATCGGCCGGCACGCTGACCCAGCGAAGAATGTTGCGGCCGTAGATCTCTTCCCATTCCCCGTTCAGGCTGTTCTGGCTGAACATGTAGATCACCTTGATGAGGGAGAGGAGAACGAATACGATCAGGAGGATGGCTATGAGCATGACCAGCGGGTTCCCATCCTGCCCGATTGTCATTCTGCTCCGGTTTCGCTGTTGATAATAACTCATAAAGTACTTTGTAAAGTTACCGCACCTGCAATCTAATAAAAGTTACGACGGTTTGTACGGTTCCATATTAACACAATTATAAAGCCGGTCAGGGCGCCCCCCAGGTGGGCAAAGTGAGCCACGCCCGTGCCGCCCCGGAATCCGTTGTAGAGGTCGAGCACTACATAACCGACGGCCAGCCATTTCAGCGTTACCGGGATGGGAATGGGAAAAATGAGCATCTCCGTGTTGGGCCAGAGGTAAGCCGAAGCGATCACCAGTCCCATTACCGCACCCGAGGCGCCCAGCACCGGCGCGATGCCGCCCATGGCCAGGCCCATAGCCATGTGGACGAGGGCAGCGCCCAGCCCGCAGGACAGGTAGAAAAAGAGGAAGCGCTGCGGTCCCCAGCCTGCCTCCAGCCGGGGTCCGAATACCCAAAGGCTGATCATATTGAAAAGAAGGTGAAAAAGGACCCTAGGGTCATGCACGAACATATAGGTGATGAGCTGGTAGGGCCCGTAATAGGGGTGGCCGACCGGCCAGAGGGTGAGCAGCCTGGTGACCGGTATCTGAGCCTGGAGGACGAGCTGCGCCAGGAATACGAGCACGTTGACAATGAGCAGGTTTTTGACTACGGGTGTAATGGAAAAGGGCCTCATACGGGAAATTCGTTTTTGACTATCTCAGTTTTAATTGAACCACATTTTCAATATGATGGGTATGCGGAAACATATCCACAGGCTGCACGGCGGTTACCGCATACCGGGCATCGAGCCCGGCCAGGTCGCGGGCCTGGGTGGCCGGGTTACAGGAAACGTACACCACCGTGGGGGCGCCGATGTCCAGGATCTTCTGCACCAGCTTGTCGTGCATGCCGGCCCGCGGCGGGTCGGTGATCACCACGTCGGGGCGGCCGTGCTCCGCAAAAAAGGCGTCGGTACACACATCGATCACGTCGCCGGCAAAGAAGGCGGCGTGCCCGATGCCGTTCAGGGCGGCGTTCTCATGGGCGTCGCGCACGGCCGCGTCGATCACTTCCACGCCCACGATCTTTTTCGCCCCGCGGCTGCAGAAGATCCCGATCGAGCCCGTGCCGCAGTAGAGGTCGTACAGCACCTGGCTGCCATCGAGTTCGGCAAACGCCCGCGTAATGCGGTACAGCTCCTCCGCCTGGGCGGTATTGGTCTGGAAGAACGACTTCGGCCCGATCTTGAACCGGAAGTCCTCCAGCTGCTCGATGATATAGCCTTTGCCCCTCCAGGCCACGGGTTCCAGGTCAAAGAGGGAATCGTTCTTCTTTTCGTTGATCGTATAGAGCAGGGTGGTGATGTGGGGAAACCGGCCGGCGATAAACTGCAGCACGGCTTCGCGCTCCTCCGCCTGACCGGCGGTGCCGAAGACCACGTTCACCATCACCTCGCCGGTGGCGGCGGTCCGCACCAGCAGGTTGCGCAGCAGGCCGGTGTGGGCCTTGTAGTCGTAAAAGGAAAGCCCCTGGTCCCAGGCAAACTGCCGGAGGCTGTTGCGCAGTTCGTTGGTCGGGTCGCCCTGGAGCCAGCATTCCTCGATGTTCACCACCTTGTCGAAAAAGCCCTTGGCGTGAAAGCCAAGCACGTTGCGGTCGCCGGCCCCGCGGTCTTCCTTGTGGAATTGCCCGGGCGGAATGAACTCGCGGGAGGAAAAGGTATACTCCAGCTTGTTGCGGTACCATTTGTCGGCCGGGGCGCCGGCTATGGGGCGGAAGGGCGGAAGGGCCACCTTGCCGATGCGGGAAAGATTGTCGAACACCTGCTGCTGCTTAAACTGCAGCTGCTTTTCATA
>DATAGL010000520.1:0-6125 GCA_036263755.1 Chitinophagaceae bacterium
GCCGAAGATTTCTTTCGCGCTGTTCATACTATTCTTTGTGCGGTAACAGGTAATCGGCCGGTCTAATGAACGCATCCAGGCCTGTTCCTGTAGGCAACAATTCCAAATAAATAAGGTATATCAGCGCCATCAGCGCCGCCCGCTCCTCTATACAAGAGCAGCCTGCCTCCCCATCTGCGCCTTCTGTGATTCAGAAGAAGAATGCGGCAATGCCCTGGCAGGCGGCGCCCACCAATAATCCCAGGTATACTTCGCCCGTGGTATGGTCACCGGAAATAAGGCGGGCGGTGGAAACCAACCCGGCGATGAGCAGGGCAACGGAGATGTAGGCACCAAACGAAGCATCGGTACGGAAGGCCAGGATGAGGATGAAGGCCACCATCACGCCCAGCGAAAGCGCATGCATGCTGATCTTGAGAAACGCATTGAGGATAAGCCCAGCCGAAGAAGCAAGGAAGATACCCAGGGCCAGCAGCACGAGCTGGCGGGGCAGTTCGGGCTGGTTCTTGAGCACGTACCACATCCAGAAATAGTAAACACCGCAGGCCACGTAGGGGATGATCCGGTCGCGCTGGGTGCGCAGGAAAACGGAGTCGATAAAACCGACAGCCTTCGTCAGCAGCACCGTTACCAGCGGGAACAGCGAATACATGATAAAAAAGCGGACAAGCAGCAGGGCCTTGTCGCGGGACTCAAAGCCGGGGAACAGCGAGTGGCCGTAAATCAGAAAGGCCAGGATGTACACCGGCAGGAACAGCGGGTGAAAGATGTAGGAAAGCACCCGTGCACCAAAGCGGAGCGCCGGGTGGAAATGAAGGGGTGCGCCGTTCGAAGCGGCGTAGCCCGGGGTTCCGTTTCCGTTGCCCGGGAACGGCTTGATTGAAGAGTCCATGGAAATTACAGTTCCTTGCGCAACCGGGCCACCGGAATATTCAGCTGCTCGCGGTATTTCGCTACGGTCCTGCGCGCAATATTATAACCTTTTTCCTGTAAAAGCTCGGTCAGCCGCTCGTCGCTCAGGGGTTTCTTCTTGTTCTCATTTTCGATGAGGTCGCTCAGGATCTTCTTCACCTCCCGGGTCGATACTTCCTCGCCGCTTTCCGTGGTCAGCGATTCGGAGAAAAAGAACTTCAGGCGGTAGGTGCCGAACTCCGTCTGCACAAACTTGCTGTTGGCCACCCGGCTTACGGTGGAGATGTCCAGGCCGGTTTTTTCGGCGATGTCCTTCAGGATCATGGGCCGCAGCGTGGTTTCGTCGCCGGTGAGGAAAAAGTCGTACTGATGGTTCATGATAGCCGTCATGGTGCTCAGCAGGGTATGCTGGCGCTGCTTGATGGCGTCAATGAACCATTTGGCCGCGTCGATCTTCTGCTTGATGAACAGCACGGCCTCTTTCTGGCGCCGGTCCTTTTTGGTGCCCCGGTCGTAGTCGCGCAGCATATCACGGTAGCCTTCGGAAATGCGCAGCTCGGGTGCGTTCTTCGAATTGAGGGTCAGCTCCAGCTTGCCGGCATTGTTGAGGATAAAGAAGTCGGGCACCACGTAGCTCTCGGCCTTGTTCATACCGCCCACATTGCCGCCGGGCTTCGGGTTGAGCTTCGTGATCTGGATCATCACCTCCCGCAGCTGGTCGTCGTCGAGGTTCAGGCCGCGTTGGATCTTTTCGTAATGCTTTTTGGTGAACTCGTCGAAGTAGCGGGTAAGGGCCTGGATCGCCAGGTCCACTTCCTTGCCGTCTTCCTTCATGCGGTTGAGCTGCAGCAGCAGGCATTCCTGCAGGTTGCGGGCGCACACGCCCGAGGGATCGAAGAGCTGGATGCGGCGGATGAGGCTTTCCACTTCTTCTTCGGAAGTGTAGATGTTCTGGCGGAAGGCCAGGTCGTCCACGATGGCGCCGGTTTCGCGGCGCAGGTACCCGTCCTCGTCGATCGAGCCGATGATCTGCTCGGCGATCTTGTACTGGCGGTCGTCGAGGTTCATCATGCCCAGCTGGTTTTCCAGCAACTCGTAAAAAGAGGTTTCCACCCGGTAGGGCATCGTCTGCTTCTCTTCCTGTTCGCCGTAATTATCGTCGCGCAGCTTGTAGTCGGCAATGTCGTCGTCGCCTTCCTGCACGTAATCGGAAATATCGATATTGTCGTACTGGTCTTCCGAACCTGCTTCTTCATACTCCTCTTCGGAGCCGGCCTCGGAAAATTCATCCTTCGGCTCAAATTCGTCGTCGTGTCCTTCATCGGACAGTTCCAGTGCGGGGTTTTCTTCCAGCTCTTCCTTGATCCGCTCCTCCAGGTTGGCCGTAGGCACCTGCAGCAGCTTCATCAGCTGGATCTGCTGGGGGGAAAGCTTTTGTAATAACTTCTGCTGTAAACTCTGGTTCAGGCTCATGTCTTAGGTTTCGTTACGTCGGATTGAAAAAATCCGCCCTTTGCACAAAAATCGAGCCGTAAATTACACCAATTTCCGGTGACGAACCTCCCGAGGGTATATCCTGATCCCGGTATTAACATTTAATGGCTACAAGCAAGGGCTACCTCCATCCGCTAAACAACTGTACCAGCCTGTCTTCCGTTGGGCGTTCCGGTCAGTGCAGCAAAAGTTCTACAATCGGATGGAGGATTGACGATTTACGGTGGATCATTGGTTTACAGGCCCATACCTGAAGCTGATCCGGCGGGGTTGCACGCAAAGCCGCGGAGGAACGCCAGGACGCCAGGAATTCCTTTGCGCCTTTGCGGGTCTCTGCGTCTTTGCGTGCAACAAAAAAGCCACCCCACCGGATGGCCTCCTATAAACTGATCAACGTTTCCACTGCTCAACTCCAAATCCCCAACTCCTGATACCCAATTCCTAATTCCCAACCCCCTGCTCCACCCCCGGCCGGGCCGGCAGCCAGTCCATAACGGGAACGGGCACGGGCTCGCGGTAATAATGGCTGCGCAGCGAGTCGTTCCAGCCGTTGGGATTATGGTTGAAAGTTTTGGACGAGAAATAAACGGCTCCCTGCACATTTTCGGCTGCCCGCAGCGACCGGATCTGGCGGGGAAGCTGGTTGGGATCGCGCCAGGCGGCGTTGCTGCCGGCGCGGTACACGCCCAGGCCGATATAACAATGGCGGCCGTACGTATGTTCATTCCACCAGTCCACCAGCAACTGGAAGGGGGCTACCGAATGGCTGAACTCCCAGTAGATCTGGGGTGCCACGTAATCGATCCAGCCCTGGCGCAGCCACAGCAGGATGTCGGCATACAGGTCGTCGTAGTTCGATACGCCGCCGCGGGTGGCGCTGCCTTCCGGGTCCTGGCTTTGGTTGCGCCAGATGCCGAAAGGCGAGATGCCGAACTTCACCCAGGGCTTTTCTTCCCGGATGGCGCGGTGCAGGGCCACGATAATGGAATCGGTATTGCTGCGGCGCCAGTCGTCCCGGCTGAGGCCGAGGCCATATTTCTGGAAGGTGGCATTATCGGGAAACTCCCGGCCCGGGAGCTTGTAAGGGTAAAAATAATCGTCCATATGCACGGCGTCGATATCGTAGCGCTTCACGAGGTCGCGCACGATATTCACCACCCACTGCTGGCCTTCCTTATGGCCCGGGTCGAAGTAGCGCTTGCCCCCGTACGTTACAAACCAGTCGGGGTGTACCCGCGTTACATGCGAAGGGGCGATGGAGGCTTTGCCGATGCCGTGCTCGGCCCGGTAAGGGTTGAGCCAGGCATGGAACTCGAATCCGCGCTTGTGCGCCTCTTCCACCATGAACTGCAGGGGATCCCAGTACGGATGGGGCGGGCGGCCCTGCTTGCCGGTGAGCCATTGGCTCCAGGGCTCATAGGGCGAGGGGTAGAACGCATCGGCCGAGGGACGCACCTGTACGATCACGGCATTCATGCCGTTGGCGCGGTGCAGTTCCAGCTGGCGGATGAATTCGGCGCGCTGGGCTTCCGGGTCGTATTGCCCGGGCAGGGGCCAGTCGATGTTGTCTACGGAGGCGATCCAGACGCCGCGGAACTCGGGCCGGGCCTGGGCCAGCCCGCGGCCGGAAATAAGGGAGAGCAGCAACAGGATAAGGATGGTGCGTTTCATGGATCGGTGCTTTATGGGAATAAGCTATGGATTTACTCGGGACGGCGCAGCTTGTCGAGCAGGTTGCTCAGCGCCTCGGCTTCTTCTTCGGTCAGGTTGCCCATGATGTTCAGGTCCATCTGGCCGGCTTCGGTGTCCAGCTTGCGGAGCAGCTCCTGTCCTTTGTCGGTGATGGTCACGTCTACCAGGCGGCGGTCCTTGGCACAGGTCACTTTCTGCACCAGGCCCTTGGCCACCAGCCGGTCCACGATGCGCGAGGTATCGCTCATCTTGTCCAGCATCCGTTCCCGGATCTGCAGGGTGGAGAGCGGCGTGGGGAAGGAACCGCGCAGGATCCGGAGGATGTTGAACTGCTGGTGCGTGATGTCTTCCTGCGCCAGCATATTCTTGATCTTTTCCAGTATCCAGCCGTAGGAGAACAGGACGTTGATCATGGCCTTCTGCCGTACGCTCTTGAATGTGGACTGGTGTATGTCTTTTTCTATACCCATGAGGACGGCAAAAATAGAAAGTTTCCTTTATGCGTGGGGCAACCGGCAGGTTTTTATCGTTTTCTTGGGAGAGGCGGCGAGGAGGATGTAGGATGTACGGTGTACGGTGTGTGATGTACGCTGTAGATTCCTTCGCTATTCTTCAATCGACATTCCTTGTTCGATATTCCCTGACTTCGGCGGGGTTGCCCGCAAAGACGCCAAGATCCGCAGAGACGCAAAGGGTATTGATGACTCACGCCTTTGAACATTGAGTATTGAACATTGAATATTGAATATTTTCCCACCCTCCCTTCATCCTTCGACATTCCCTATCCCCACACTTTAACGCCTTCCGAGCAGTTGGCGCAGATGTCGATGTTCTGGCGGCTGTGCAGCACTTCGGTGCGGAAGCGGTGGTACTTCGTGCTTTTCCAGAGGTCGCGGAAGGAGTCGGCCTGCAGGTGGCCGAGGCGGTGCTGCGCATCCTTGTCGAAGCAGCAGGGCACTACGGCACCGTCCCAGGTGATCACCGGGTCGTGCCAGAGGCGCCAGCAGTGGTTGCGGTTGTTGCCCTTGAATTCCATCCTGCCTTCCTTGTTCTTCTTGTAGCGGCTGTATTTTCCCTGGACAGGAATGAGCCCGTTGGGATCGTTCTCGAAATCGTACACCTGGGCCGTTTTCAGACGCACCTCGTCCACCCCGACCTCGCGGGCGATGCGCCGCACCTCGCCGATCTGGTGCTCGTTGTGCCGCACCACCAGGAACTGGAAGATGATCAACGGCGTTTTGCTGTTCAGTGCCTTTTTCCAGCGCACCACGTTGGCCGCCCCTTCCAGTACCTTGTCGAGCCGTCCGCCCACGCGGTACTGCTGGTACACTTCCTGGGTGGTGCCGTCGATGGAAATGATCAGCCGGTCGAGTCCGCTTTCCACCGTGCGGCGGGCATTCGCATCACTGAGGTAATGGGCATTGGTGGAAGTGGCGGTATAGATCTTTTTCCCGGCTGCGTAGCGCACCATGTCCAGGAAATCGGGGTTGAGGTACGGCTCGCCCTGGAAATAGAAAACGAGGTAGGTGAGCTCGCGGTGCAGCTGGTCGATCGTTTCGCGGAAGAAGTCTTTTTTGAGCATGCCGGTCGGCCGGGTAAAGGCCCGCAGCCCGCTGGGGCATTCGGGGCAGCGCAGGTTGCAGGAGGTCGTGGGCTCGAAGGAAATGGATATGGGCAGCCCCCACTGGACCGCGCGGCCCGTCCATTTGCTCCAGTGATACGAGCTCCACACTTTTAACATGTTCACACCGCGGCGTACCGTAAGTTTGGACAAAAAATTCAGGCTGTCGTTCCAGTTGGGCAGAGGCATAGTGTAAAAGTACGCCCGTTCACACAACGAAGCGCCCGGTCCGTCGTTAAATAATCATCCCGAAACCATGGCCGCTGCCAAACGCAAAAAGAAAAAAAGTCCCCTGCTGACCGGCTTCATCGTACTGATGGCGCTGTCGGTGCTGGCCTTTTTCGCCTATGTGGCGTTTGTTTGGTACACCGGCCGCAAGACCGAATTCGTCCGCTATCCCCAGTTC
>DATAGL010000521.1:0-2678 GCA_036263755.1 Chitinophagaceae bacterium
CCAATGTGGGCAAGTTCACCAATATGATCCGGCAATTTTCCGAGAACTCCCAGTTCATTATCGTCACCCACAACAAAACCACTATGAGCACGGTGGATGTGATCTACGGGGTGACCATGCAGGAGCCGGGGGTGAGCAAGCTGGTAACGGTGGACTTCAGGAGTTTGAATTAAGCAGTACGCTACCGCCGGAGGAACAGTTTACTTGTTTACAAGTTCCATTTTGCGGAGCGCTTCATAAAATGAAGGAAAAGCATTTAAAAGACCGGGAGACCGGTCTTTTTTGTTGCCTTAATTTTAGGGCATGCGTACGATCCTGCTACTGACGGCTTCGAATGTGTTTATGACGTTTGCCTGGTACTACCACCTCAAACATACCGGCTGGCCCCTGTGGAAAGCCATTGCACTGAGCTGGCTCATCGCCCTCTTCGAATATTGCCTCATGGTTCCGGCTAACCGCCTGGGCTACTCCGGGGGCTTTTCCACCTTTCAGCTGAAGATCATACAAGAAGTGATTACGCTGGTCGTATTTGCCGTATTTGCCGTGTTGGTAATGAAGGAACCGTTCCACGCCAAATACCTGCTGTCGTTTGGTTTACTGATAGCGGCCGTTTACGTGATGTTCCGGTAACCGCGGATTAACGGGATTTGTAAGGGATGGGCAGGATTTGGATTCAGGGATTGGGATTGCACGCAGAGGCGCAAAGGAGCGCAAAGACGTTAAGAAAAAATTTCACAATCAACAGATAGGATTTATCGCGCGACAAACGTACACCGTACACCCAACATCTGCACATTCGCACATTTGCACATTCCCGATCACTTGATCTCCGCCAGGATCTCGGCTACGGACGGGCGCTTTTTATAGTCTTCGTTGAAGTAGCGGTAGAGGACAGAGCCTTCCTTGTTCACCACATATACTGCCGGAACGGGCAGAAAGGCGGTCCCTTTCTGGCTGTTGTTTTCCAGCAGGTCGATGCCGAAGTTCTTATACCGGGTCTGGGTTTTTTCATCTACCTGGTAGGAGACGCCGTAGCCCTTCGCAATCTTCATATCGGCATCATAGAGGATGGGAAAGGTGACTTTTGTTTTTTCCACTGTTTTCGTAATGCCGGCCGAGGCTTCCGGGGTAATGGCCACCACGGTAGCGCCCTTGTCCCGGATGAGCTGCAGCGAATCCTGCAGCCGGGAAAGCTGCTTGTTGCAGTAAGGACACCAGTTGCCCCGGTAAAAAATTACCACCACCGGTCCTTTCTTCCGCAATTCTTTCAGGCTGACGGCATTGCCCGACTGGTCGGTGCCCTTGAAGTCCGGTGCCTTTGAATTGATGAACAAGCCTTCCGGCTTGTCCTGCGCCGATACGCTGATCAATATGGTAAAAAAGGAAAGGAGGAGCAGTACTTTTTTCATTACTGGGTGTTGAGCTTTAAAATTACGCCGGCCGGCGGTTTCCGCAAGGATAGACGCGGGTCTTAACATTTTCGTTGCAATAACCGTAACCACGGATGGGCGGGATCAGGAAGGGATTGCCACGATTAGGATTAAGGGATTAGATTTCGCGCAGAGCTAAGGAGAAAAGGAGGAAATGGAGGTTGATCAACTAATTCCAAATTCCCAATTCCCAACCCCTAGAACCGAGATCCGCCCCGCACCGGGTACTCCACGCGACCGATAATGCCTTTGCTGCCGGTGAGAAAGATGGCGGAGCCGCGCTTGGCGATGCGGCAGGTATGGAAGCCATCTTTGGAGATGAGCCGCCAGGTATTGCCGCCATCCATGGAATAATCCACACCGGTGATGCCGGCCGCGATGAGGTGCTTCCTGGACAGGTATTCCACGGCGCTCCGGTACCCGTGCGGGGGCCGGCGGGGGGCTTTCCAGGTGCGCCCGCGATCCGTTGAGATAAAACAGTTGAGCGAGTCCGAGGAAGGCCGGGTAAAATCGCCGCCGACTATAGCCAGTGTGGTTCCGCCATTGCGGCGGCCCGCATCCAGGATCGAAACGGAGTTGGCGCCCGTGGTTTCGCTTCCCTGCACGATGGGCAAGGGATAAACCTGGTCGCGGATAAAGAGGCGGGACCTGCGGCCGCCGGAAACCAGCACGGCCTCATCCCGGTCAAGTGCCCGTACGTTGGTACCGCTGGCGGCAAAAAAAGCTTCCCCTGAATCGGCTATCGGACGGTGCCGGTCCGGAATTTCCTGCCAGGAAGCGCCGCCGTCGAATGTGCGGGCCACAAATACTTTTCCCCCGATCGGGTCTCCTACCACGATGCCGCTTTGCTCGTTCCAGAATTCCAGCGCATCCAGGAACATGCCCGGGTTCCGGTTCTCGTACACGACTTTCCAGCTGGCGCCGCCGTCCACGGTTTTTAAAATATAGGCAGGGGTATCCACGGCAATGATCACAGCCGTTGTTGCATCAAAGGCTTCTATATCGCGGAAGTCTCTTTTTTCAAAACCTTGGACCACGGTCCATTTCCAGGACTCCCCGCCGTCGGTGGAACGCCCGATCGTGCCGTTGGACCCGCTGACCCAGATGATCCGGTCGGTCACCACCGAGAGGCCGCGCAGGCTGGTGGCCGTGCCCTGAGTCAGGACTTTAACTGCCGGCCATTTTTTGGTTTGGGAAAAAGAGGAAAGGGTGAGCAGCAGGCAGCAGGCTGCCCCGAACCATTTTTTC
>DATAGL010000522.1:0-1788 GCA_036263755.1 Chitinophagaceae bacterium
CCAATGTGGACGACCGCCGCGGGATCGGCGGACCCATCGCTGTGGGCGGTGGTATAGTAGGTGTGATCGCCTTGTTGTTCAATTTTTTATTTGGCGGCGGAGGCGACGTGTCGCAGCTGCCCCTGCCGGGACAGGGCGGGCAGGTTTCGCCCCAGGAACAGGCGGCCGATGATGAGCGCGCTTCTTTTGTCAAAGTGGTGCTGGCCGAAACCGAGGACGTGTGGAATACCCTGTTCCGGCAAACGGGCCAGGACTATCCCGAGCCTACCCTGGTATTGTTCCGCAATGCCGTGCAGTCGGCCTGCGGCCAGGCCAGCTCGGCTTCCGGTCCCTTTTACTGCCCGGGCGACCAGCAGCTGTATATCGACCTTTCCTTTTATGAGGAATTGCAGACCCGCTTTTCAGCCCCCGGCGATTTTGCGATGGCCTATGTAGTGGCCCATGAAGTGGGGCACCACATCCAGACCGTGCTGGGCATTTCCGAAAAAATGCAGCGCATGCGGCAGCAGCTGAGCAAGGAAGAATACAATAAATACTCGGTGATGATGGAGCTGCAGGCCGATTTCCTGGCGGGCGTCTGGGCGCATCATGCGCAGCGCATGAAAAACATCCTGGAGCCGGGCGATATCGAAGAAGCGCTCAATGCCGCCAATGCCATCGGCGACGACCGCCTGCAACGCGAAGCCCAGGGCCATGTAGTGCCCGAATCGTTCACCCATGGTACCTCGCAGCAGCGGATGTACTGGTTCAAGAAAGGTTACCAGACAGGGGATATGAATCAGGGCAATACGTTTGATGCGCCGGAACTGCAGTAGGAGTTGTATTGGTGGTATTTGTAGTATTAGTGGTATTCGTGGTATTGGTAGTATTGGTTGTATTGGTCGGTTGCATGTTAGGATAGTTTGTTTCGCATCAAAAAAATGCAGGAGCAGTTGTAAATACACGGCTCCTGCATTTTTATTTACCTGCCTGCCCTTTTGCCTACCAATACCACAAATACTACCAATACCACCAATACTACAAATACTACCAACACTACTTCTGCCACCCCAAGGCTCCCCCATCGCTAACACGAATTAGCATGTTTTTACGGTGCCTTTTCTTCGTAGATATACGCGCGGAAAGCCGTGCTAGTACTCCATTTTGCGCGCCTGCTATGAAGTTTTGTCCCGGCTGCTTATTTTCGGCATCCGGTTGGCAACAACCTCCATCCAAATCCTGAAAACCAAATCCTATGAGTTGGAATACCCTTCTTGGTATTGCCTCTACCTGCGCCTTTCTGCTGCCCATGACCCTGATCATGGCCGGGCGCCTCTACCAGAACCGATCCCTGCTGGCCCTTTTCCTTTATTTCCTGCTGGTGTTTGTTTATAACCTGATGACGGAAGGCTTTCTGCCCGTTTCCATTGGCTGGCGCCGGGGGTTCGGCACGCTGGTCAACTACCTGGACGCGCCGCTGATGCTGATCTTCCTGCTGTTCTTCTGCGTTCAGCAGCGGAAACGGAATGCGATTCTGATTACCCTGGTTGCGCTGATCGTGTTCGAGCTGGCAGTGGGCATTGTGTACCGGTTCTCCGCCCGCTCGGTCCATTTCGTCCTGGGCCCCGGCATCCTCAGCATACTGGTCTTTTCCTTCATGGCCTTTCTGCAGCAGCTGAAGCAAACCATTCTGCGCAACCGGCGCTACGGAAATACGGTCATGTCTGCCTCCGTACTCTTTACCTATGCCTGTTATGCACTGATCTATGTCTTTTATTACCTCCTGCGTACCCCGTCGGTCAGCGACGT
>DATAGL010000523.1:0-9456 GCA_036263755.1 Chitinophagaceae bacterium
CGACGGCCTGGGCGACGACTGGCCCATCGGCTATGAAGACGTCAAACCGTACTATGACCGCGTAGACAAGCTCATTGGCGTGTTCGGCACCAACGAAGGCCTGGAGAACGACCCGGACGGCTATTTCCTGCCGCCGCCGCGCCCGCGGCTGCACGAGCTGATGATCAAGAACGCTGCGGTGAGCGCCGGTGTGCCGGTGATCCCCAACCGCCTGTCGATCCTGACCAAACCCGTTAATAAAGACCGCGGCACCTGCTTTTACTGCAACCAGTGCAACCGCGGCTGCCAGGTATATGCCGACTTCTCTTCTTCCTCGGTGCTGGTGAAGCCGGCACTGGCCACCGGCCGCGTGGACCTGTTCACCAACGCCATGGCCCGCGAGGTGCTGACCGACCGCAACGGCAAAGCCACAGCGGTTTCCTATGTATCAAAGAGCGACGGCAAGGATTATGCGGTCCGGGGCCGCACGGTGATCCTGGCCGCCAGCACCTGCGAAACAAGCCGACTGCTGCTCAACTCCCGCTCGGCACGCCATGCCAACGGGCTGGCCAACTCCAGCAACGTGGTGGGCCGGTACCTGCACGACTCCACCGGTGCGTCCATGAGCGGGGTGCTACCCCAGCTGCTGGGCCGCAAGCGCTACAATGAAGACGGCGTTGGCGGAGCCCATATTTATTCGCCCTGGTGGGGCGACAACCGCAAGCTCGATTTCCCGCGCGGCTACCACATCGAATACTGGGGCGGCCAGGTGATGCCTTCCTACGGCTTTGTTTCCGGCATCGAAACACGTAACGGCAAGGTGCTGGTCAACGGACAGAAAAAGAAAGCGGGCGGCTACGGCGCCTCGCTGAAGGAAGACTACCGCTTTTTTTATGGCGCCGGGGTAGGCCTGGCCGGCAGGGGTGAAGCCGTGCCGATGGAAAGCAACCACTGCTACATCGATCCGGCCGAAGTGGACCAGTGGGGCATCCCCGTGCTGCGCTTCAACGTGAAATGGTCGGACTACGAGATCAAGCAGGCGAAGCACATGAAGGAAACCTTCCGCGAGATCCTGCACAATATGGGCGCCATCATCACTTCGGGCGACGATGGTCCTGAAACGAATTACGGGCTGGAAGCCCCGGGCCGCATCATCCACGAAGCCGGTACGGCCCGCATGGGTGCCGACCCGCGCAGCTCGGTGCTGAACAAATGGAACCAGGCGCACGACTGCAAGAACCTGTTCGTGATGGACGGCGCCGCCTTTGTTTCGCAGGCCGACAAGAACATCACCTGGACCATCTTGGCCCTGGCCATGCGCGCCTCGGAATACCTGGTGGACCAGCTGAAGAAAAACCAGTTGTAACGTTTAATGTTTGGAAATTATGGACAGAAGATCCTCCCTCAAGATGCTGGCCTTCACGGCCCTTTCCACCGGCGTGCTGCTTGAATCCTGCAAGCCGAAAGATAAAAAAGCGGCCATCGATGCCCGGGCGGCCGGCGACGGCAAGGTGACCATCGACCGCACGCCGGAAGAAAAGGCCTATGATGAAAAGCTGCGGTCCGGAACCTTTTTCACCGACCATGAACGGGCCACGATCGCCGTGTTCTGCGATATCATCATACCGGCCGATGAGGTTTCAGGCAGCGCCACCGAAGCGAAGGTGCCCGCATTCATCGAGTTCATGGTACAGGACCAGCCCGTGCACCAGGTGCCCCTGCGCGGGGGGCTGCACTGGGTGGACCTGCAGATGGCCCGACGTCACGGTAAGTCCTTTAAGGACTGCACCCGCGAACAGCAGATCGCCCTGGTCGACCAGATCGCCTACCCCGAAGAAGCGGCACCCGACATGCGGCCCGGTGTGGCTTTTTTCAGCCGCCTGCGCAACCTCACGGCTGCCGGCTTCTACACTTCCGAAATGGGCGTCCGCGACCTTGGCTACGCCGGCAACCGGCCCAACCAATGGAACGGCGTTCCGGCCGATGTGCTCAAACAGTACAACCTCGCCTACAGCGAAAAAGAGATCAAGGAATGTGTGCAGTATTCTTGAGTGAATGGGTCAATGGGTGAATGGGTGAATCTGTAGGTGAATGGAGGGAGAGTGAATGTGCAGATGTGCGAATGTGCGGATTGACGATTGACGATTGACGATTGACGATTGACGATTGACGAAATAATTTCGGGGCTACTGAAGATACACCATATCCTTTGCGTCTTTGCGTGCCTTTGCGCCTTTGCGTGCAACAAAAGCTGCAGATGAGAAGCATCTACTGCAGAATGCAGATGCCTCCCAAACCTCCTTTTCTCCTTTGCTCTGCGCGAAACCAATAATCCGGCAATCCAACCCCAAACTCCAAACTCCAAACCCAAACTTTTTCATTCCTCCTTTCCCAAATCCGGATGCTCAATGAACGCATAGCAGATCATGTGGCAGATATGCATCTGGCAGTCCTCCACGCGCCCGTAGTGGGTATCGTCGATCACCACCACCGTATCGGCGAGGTCACCTAAGGTTCCTCTTTTTCCGCCGACCAAGGCAATAGTGTGCAGGCCCTGCTCCTTTGCCCAGGCCACAGCCTTCACGAGGTTGGGAGAGGAGCCGCTGACGCTCAGGACCATTACCGTATCGCCGGGGCGGGCATAATTCTGCAACTGCCGCAGGTACACATCTTCATACGCATAGTCATTACCGATGGCCGTGATCCAGCTCAGGTTCTCGTTGAGGGAGAGGCAGCGGAAGCGGCGGAAGCAATGGTCCGAAGAACTCTTGCCCAGGTCCGTGATAAAATGCGAGGCATTGGAAGCGCTGCCGCCATTTCCGAACACAAACACCTGCCGGTCTTCCCGGAGCGCGGTTTGAAAATGGAGGATGATGCGGTCTACCGCATCGGCGGGGATAGAAGCCAGGGCCCGTTCCTGGGCCCGGATATAGTCTTGTGCGTAGGCATTCATAAGCTGTTTCGTTTCAGGGGTTGCAGGGCGGCTTCCGCGCTCCGGGCCAGTTCAATGGCGCCCAGGGGCACCACTGCTTCTCCCAGCGCCGAAAGGCTCAGGGGCGGAGCCGGGCGGAAGGCGTCCATCAGGAAATCTTCCAGGCGGGCAGCCACCGGGCCGCGCAGGGTTTCCCCGAGCAGCGAGAGCCCGCCGCCCAGTATGAGGATATCGGGGTGCAGGAGGTGCACTACATGGGAAAGACCGAAGGCCAGGTCATCGGTAAGCGTCTCCACAATGCGGCGGGCAGCAGCGTCGCCGCCCGCCAGCGCTGCGGGCAGCAGGGCGGAAGGAGGGTTGTCCGTATCGTTCCGCAACCCGGCCAGGACACCCCCGGGTTCAGCGGCCATGGCAGCCAGCACCTTTTCGTTGACGGCCCAGCCCGAGCAGCGGCTTTCCAGTGTTTCGCCTTCCTTGTTCAGCCTCAGGTGACCCACTTCCACTTCGCCGGGGGCGCGGCCGTGATAGACAGAGCCATTGAGTACCAGTCCGCCCCCGATGCCGCTGCCGATGGTCATGTAGAACACCCGGGCAAAGCCTTTGCCGGCCCCGCGCAGCGCTTCGGCCAGCGCCGCGGTGTTGGCGTCGTTGTCCACGGCCACCGGCAGCCCGGTGCGCTCCTGCAGCCAGGCCGCCAGGGGAAACCCGCTCCAGCCTTTCACCTGGTGCGACACGCGGATGGCCCCCGTTGCGCTGTCCACCGGGCCGCCAAACCCCGCACCGATCCCGGTTACCGGGTAGGCTGCCAGCAGGCGGTCGAGTCCTTCGCCCAGCTGCCGGCGGATGCCTTCCGCACCCGCACCCGCATCCACGCGGTATCGAAGCGTTTCCTGCACCGGGCCCTCGCGGCCCGCTACGGCCAGCTGCAGCTTGGTTCCTCCGATTTCAATGCCGAGATAGGTTTCGTTCATGCGGAGCGTTTGGAGTTTGGGGTTTGTGGTTGGGCGTTTCACGATTAGCCCTTCAAGTTAAGACTTATCGGCATCATTGTAATTTGAAGCAAACCAGTTACCGGGAAAGGGAAGAAACCTATTGCGAAAACCCGGGCACCTTTTCTCCTGCGTCCCGCGCGCAGCCCGTAATCCGGCAATCCAACCCTGAACTCCAAACGCGAAACGCCAAACTAATTTCCCCTCTATTCATTTTCGCCGTAAATTGAAAAACGCCCATGATCTCTCCGATGGCTGCATACCTGTTCTGCCTCTTGGAACTGCTCCCGACCCCTCAGACCGGCGCAGCGGAACCTGCTGACCCTGCATCCATGCCAACGGTGCGGGCCGGATGGCCCGGCAGCCCCTTCAACGGTCGTACCCTGCAAACAAATACCTTGTCTGCATTTTTAATAGATGATGGAGAACATGGATAAGCGGATGATTGATTTTATTGAGCACCTTTATTCGTTTGTCCCCGGGCGTTATAAAGGGCAGGGCAACAGGGGCGACGGCCGTACAGGCAGCACAGCTGCCCTGTACGCCGGCAGGAAACAGTCACAGGGAAACCAATGGAGGAACAACCAAAAACAACCATAAACGGCAGCGCCCGGCGCTGTCCTCACAAAAGCAAATACCATGGACGAACAAAACCTGCGGAGCCAAGCCTGGTTCGGCCGCAAAGGAAAGGACGGGTTCATTTACCGGGCCTGGATGAAAAAGACGGGCGTTCCCAATCACCAGTTTTCCGGCAAACCCGTCATCGGCATCTGCAATACCTGGTCGGAGCTGACCCCCTGCAATTCCCATTTCCGGGCATTGGCCGAAAGCGTCAAGCACGGCGTGATCGAGGCCGGCGGCTACCCGGTCGAGTTCCCGGTGATGTCGCTGGGCGAAACGCTGATGAAGCCCACGGCCATGCTGTTCCGCAACCTGGCCAGCATGGATGTGGAAGAATCGATCCGGGCCAACCCCGTGGACGGCGTGGTGCTGCTCTGCGGCTGCGACAAGACCACACCATCGCTGGTCATGGGGGCCTGCAGCGTAAACCTGCCGACCATCGTCGTTTCCGGCGGCGCCATGCTTACGGGCCGCCACCGGGGGCGGAGCATCAGCACATCGGATGTATGGCGCTTCAGTGAAGAGGTGCGGTCCGGCAAAATGACCGATGAGGAGATGATGCTGGCCGAAGCCGGCATGTGCCGCAGCGACGGCCATTGCGCCGTCATGGGCACGGCCTCCACGATGGCGTGCATGGTGGAGGCCCTCGGTCTTTCGCTGCCCCACAATGCCGCCATTCCGGCGCCCGATGCCGCCCGCAAGGTGCTGGCCCATCATTCGGGCATGGAGATCGTGCGCATGGTGGAGCGGAACCTCCGGCTTTCCGATATCCTGACCCGGCCGGCCTTTGAGAACGCCATCCGGGTCAATGCCGCCGTGGGCGGTTCCACGAACTTCGTACTCCACCTGCTGGCTATTGCCGGCCGCATCGGGGTGGACCTCACCCTGGAAGACTTCGACCGGTTTTCGGCCGACATACCCCTGCTGGTGAACCTGCAGCCTTCAGGTTCCTTCTTCATGGAAGACTTATACTATGCGGGCGGCCTACCCGCCGTGATCCGAGAGCTCCTGCCCCGCCTGAATGCCGGCTGCCTTACGGTCAACGGCCGCACTGTCGAAGAAAATTACCGGGAAGCCATTTGCTATGACCCCAATGTCATCGCCCCGCTGGAAAAGCCCTTCAACACCACTTCGGGCATTGTGGTGCTGAAGGGCAACATTGCCACGGAAGGCGCCGTGCTCAAGCCTTCGGCGGCCACCCTGCAGCTGATGCAGCATACCGGCAAAGCCGTGGTCTTCGAGGATATCGATGATTACAAGCAGCGCATTGACGATGAACACCTGGAGGTGGATGAAACCTCCATCCTCGTGCTGAAGAACGTCGGGCCCAAAGGCTACCCCGGCATGCCCGAAGTGGGCAACCTCGGCCTGCCGGCCAAGCTGCTGGCCAAGGGCGTGACCGATATGGTGCGGATCTCCGACGGGCGGATGAGCGGCACGGGCTTCGGCACGGTAGTGCTGCACGTTTCGCCGGAAGCGGCCGTAGGCGGTACGCTGGCCCTGCTGCAGGACGGGGACCTGATCACGCTTGATGTGCCCGGCCGGAGCCTGCAGGTGCACCTGAGCGATGCCGAGCTGGCCGAACGAAAGGAGCGCCTGGCGCTTTCGCCCAGCCCCGCGCACCGCGGCTATGCCTGGCTGTTCCAGCAGCACGTGGAACAGGCCCACCTCGGCGCCGACTTCGACTTCCTGCGTGGCAGCTCGGGACCGGAAGTAACAAGAGACTCTCATTAGGAGGTACGATGTATGGTGTATGATGTACGATGGATCGTATGTCATGTGTTGTCAAGCAATACCCTTAGCGCCTTTGCGGTTCCCTGCGTCTTTGCGTGCAACCCCTGCCGGGGGAGGGAATATCGAGCAAGGAATAACGAATGAGGAATAGCGAAGGAAGTTCCAAACATACATCGTACACCGTACATCGTACATCGTAAATCAACCAACAGCATGACCCGAAAAGATCCCCGCTTCGCCTCCCAGGTTGCCCTCGTCACCGGCGCCGGCCAGGGCATTGGCTTTGAAATTTGCCGGCAGCTGGCCGCCGAAGGAGCTGCCGTGCTGTTGAATGATATCGATGCCGGGCTGGCCGAAGCCGCCGCTGCCCGCATCACAGCGGAAGGCGGCACCTGCCTGGCAGTGCCCGGCGACGCCGGGGAGCTTTCCTTTATCGAACACCTGGTACAGACGGCCGTGGAGCGGTTCGGCCGCCTCACCATTGCCATTGCCAATGCCGGCATCACCCTGTTCGGCGACTTCCTCGGCTACACGCCGGAAGCTTTTTATAAAGTGCTGCATACGAACCTGGGCGGAAGCTTTTTCCTGGCCCAGGCAGCGGCCCGCCGGATGAAGGAACAAGGCGAAGGCGGCAGCCTGCTGTTCATGTCTTCGGTCACCGGCCACCAGGCCCATAAAAACCTCGCTGCTTATGCCATGACGAAAGCCGCGCTGGAAATGCTGGCGCGCAACCTCGTCATCGAAGTATCGGAATGGGGCATCAACGTCAATGCGGTCGCCCCCGGCGCCACCCTGACCGAGCGCACGGCAGAAGACGCATCCTATGCCGCCACCTGGTCGCGCATCACGCCCATGGGCCGGGCCGCCTACCCGTCCGACATAGCCGCAGCCGTGCTGTTTCTGGTATCCGCTGAAGGCCGCCACATTACCGGGCAAAGCCTGGTGATCGACGGCGGCTGGTCGGCCGTTAGCCCATCGCCGTATTGATGGTTTTGGTTGTATGGGTAGTATTGGTGGTATTAGGTAGTTGATTGGTTGAATAGGTTGACGGAGTTCATAACCGTCAATAGCTCCTTTTCTCCTTAGCTCTGCGCGAAATAAAATCCTGAAATCCAACCATAAACCACAAACTCCAAATTGTAAACCCCAAACTCCAAACCTTCTCTCCATTATCTTTAACCTAAAATCGCCTGATATGAGACCAACGATCCTCTTCGCCCTGCTCTGCCTGCTTGCTTCCTGTTCCGCCCGCAAAGGAGGTGGCGGCAACGACGGCTGGATTCCCCTGTTCGACGGCAAATCGCTCAACGGCTGGAGGGTCAATGAAAACCCGTCCACCTTCCGGGTGGAGAACGGCACCATCGTGGCCGACGGGGAGCGGTCCCACCTGTTTTATAACGGAGCGGTGCAGGGCGCCAATTTTAAAAACTTTGAGCTGAAGGTGGAAGTGATGACCACACCGGGCTCCAACTCGGGTATCTTCTTTCATACGGCCTTCCAGCCCGAAGGCTGGCCTGCCAAAGGCTATGAAGTGCAGGTGAACAATACGCAGTCCGACTGGCGCCGTACCGGCAGCCTGTACGCGGTCCAGGACGTGCGCGAAGTGTTTGTGAAAGACAATGAATGGTTCACTGAAACGATCCGCGTGGAAGGCAAGCGGGTGACCATCAAAGTAAACGACCGCACGGTGGTGGACTATACCGAGCCCGCCGGCGTGGAGAAAGAAGAAGGCCGCAGTGAAAAGCGCCTGAGCAACGGCACCTTCGCCCTGCAGGGCCATGATCCGAAAAGTAAAGTGTATTACCGCGGCATCTGGGTGCGGCCGTTGCCGGAATAAAGGCAGGCGCTTCCGTGTCTTCGTGATGTAGCCACGAAGGCACGAAGCGGCACAAAGAAATCCATGCTTCGTTGCATTTCCATTGTTTCATGAATTCACTTGTTAACAGATCAACCTGTCAACGGATCAACCAATTCCCAAACCTCAATTCCCAACCCCGCCACCCATGCATTCCATCGAAAATGACCGCCTCCGGATCACCGTAGACCCGAAAGGGGCGGAGCTGAAAAGCGTCGTCCACAAGGAAAACGGACTGGAATATATGTGGGGGGCCGACCCTGCCTTCTGGGCCAAGACCTCACCCGTGCTGTTCCCGGTAGTCGGGGCCCTGAAAGCAGGCGTCTTCCGGCACGAAGAACATGCGTACGCGTTGCCGCGCCATGGCTTTGCCCGCGACCGGGTATTCCGCCTCGCAGGGCAGGATGCGGAGCGGCTGGTGTTTCTGCTGGAAAGCGATGCGGAAACGCGGAACGTCTATCCGTTTGATTTTGCCCTTTCGCTGGTGTATACGATTGAGGATAACCAGCTTTCGCTTGCATACGAAGTAAAAAATACCGGTACCGCTACCCTGTTGTTTTCCGTAGGCGGGCATCCTGCTTTCAAACTGCCGCTGGAGGAAGGGCTTGCTTACTCCGATTACCGGCTTCGGTTTGCACAGTCGGAAACGGCCGGCCGCTGGCCCATTGAAGAGGGAGGACTAATCGGGCGGATCCCGCGTCCCTTCCTGCAGGGTACAGATGTGCTGTCCCTGGATAAAGCACTCTTCGCAGAGGATGCAATTGTATTGAAAGGGTTGCAGTCCGGCTCCGTTACCCTGGAATCGGACCGGAGCCCGCACGGCCTGCGCTTTTCCTTTCCCGGGTTTCCTTATCTCGGGCTCTGGGCCGCTCCCGGCGCCGATTTTCTCTGCATCGAGCCCTGGTGCGGCATCGCCGACAGCGTGAACGCCGGCGGCGAACTGGCGCAGAAAGAAGGCATACAAACGCTGCCGGCGGGTGAGACTTTCCGTGCGGAGTGGAGCGCTGAATTCTTTTAGGTGCAGGCTTTACTTCCTGCAGCATTTGCAGGTATCAGTTACACGAGAATTTGCCACGAAGGCACTAAGGCGCTAAGGGGCACAAAGGGAGTATATCAGCGGCATCAGCGTGTTATCAGCGCCATCTGTGATTTTCTTTATCGATGGAAAGGGCCCTCTCGCCGGGTGAATCCTGCGGGTGGTCTGAATGGGCCGGAACGATGACCTCTTGTGGCGTTACTTTGCGGCCATGTTAAAAAGACTGCTCGTTCTTCTGGTATTCTTTGCAGCCGGCACCGTAATCGTGCAGGGTGCTTTACGGTATGCCGCCCAAGCAGCCGGCGCGCCG
>DATAGL010000524.1:0-3154 GCA_036263755.1 Chitinophagaceae bacterium
GCCCGGGCGAAGCCCCAGCCGCTGCCACTCCGTACGGGGACGGATCCGCAACTCCTTCCCGCCGCCCCGGAGGAGGAGGGGCAGGTTGAACCCCGGCACGCAGTTCGTCCAGCGGAAGAAGGCCGTTTTCCCATCGGGGCTTAAGGCAAAGACGAGGGCCGGCACCTGCGTCGTCCGCAGGTACTGGTCGAACACCTTGCCGTAATCAAAGCCGGCCTTCCGCGAAATATACTGCTCTACCTGCGCGGAGGTAACGGTCTGGTGGTAGAAATCCTTGTTCAGCCCCCGCAGGATGCCGCGGAACAGGGTGTCGTTGCCGAGGCTGTGGCGGATTGTATGCAGCAGGTTGCCGCCCTTGGGGTACATATCGCCGCTGCCCTGCCGGTTCACCCCGTAGGCCGGGATAACGGGCCGGTCGTTGCGGATGCCCCGGCGGGTGCCGGTATTGTATTCGTTGCCGGCTTCGGTGCCGAAGTGGTAATCCACGAACAGGGTTTCGCTGTAGTTGGTAAAACCTTCGTGCACCCACATGTCGGCGAGGTCGTTCGTGGTGAGGTTGTTGCCGAACCATTCGTGCCCGCTTTCGTGCACGACGATGAAATCCCACTTCAGGCCCCAGCCCGTGCCCGAGCCGTCGCGGCCCCGGTAGCCGGGCTTGTAGTGGTTGCCGTAGGCCACGGCGCTCTGGTGCTCCATGCCCGTGTGCGGCACGTCGATGAGCTGGTAGCCGTCCTCGTAAAACGGGTAGGGACCGAACCAGTGCTCGAAGGCCTTCAGGGTGTTGCGCACTTCCGCCGGCAGGTAGGCCTGCGCCCGCGGGAGGTTGTAGTCGAGCACCCAGTAGCGGACATCCAGCGGGCCCTTTTCGCCGGCATAGCGCTCGCTGAAGTCCACGTATTTGCCGATGTAGGGAATGAGGTTGTAGCTGTTGATCGGGTTCACTACGGCCCAGTGAAAGGTGGCCGTGCCGTCGCCGTTTGCCGTCCGCGACTGCAGCCGGCCGTTGCCGACCGCCACCAGGGTATCGGGAACGGTCAGGAGGAGGTCGGCGCCTTCGTCCGGCTCGTCGCTCTGGTGGTCTTTGCAGGGATACCAGACCGAGGCGCCCAGCCCCTGGCAGGTCACCGTCATCCAGGGGCGGCCCAGCGAATCGGTGGTGAAGGTCCAGCCCCCGTCCCAGGGTGCCCGCACGGCCTCGCGCGGGGTGCCCGAGTAGTGCACCGCCACCGTGTGCACGGACCCTTTTTCCTGGGCCGGCGCGTCCACGTGCCAGGCATTGCCGAGCCGGCGGAAGGTCAGGGACTGCTTCCCGTCCAGCACCACGCTGTCGATCTGCAGCGGCACCTGCAGGTCGATCTGCAGGGCCTTCGGGTGGCCCGAAGCCAGCACCCGGTAGCGGACCGTATTACTGCCCCGGAGGGTCTTGCCGGTAAAATCGGGGTGCACGGCCACGCGGTAATGCAGCGCGTCCCACCAGGCCCGCTCCGGCGTGATGCTGCCGCGCAGGGTGTCGGCCCGCGTAAAGGTGTTCGCGTCGTCCTGGCCGGCGGCGGAAGGAGTATACAGCAGGAGCAGGAGCAGGAGGGGCAGCAGGGAAAAGCGGGTGGGCATGATGTCGGGTTTGGGGTGTTCGGGAAAAGGGCTGTGCAGGAAAGCGGTTAAATCCATCAGGAAAAGCGGTCAGGCCGGAAGGCATCGAGGGCCACTTCGGGCCGGCGGCCGGCAGCCAGGTCGGCGATCACCTTTCCGGTGGCCGGGCCGAGGCTGAGGCCCATCATCGCATGTCCGCCGCCGATATAGAGGTTGTCCAGCTTCGGTGTGCGGCCGATGTAGGGCAGGCCGTCGGGCGTGCAGGGCCGGAAGCCGTACCAGACCTTTTCAGGCGGGGGCAGCTCCGGTTTCATGCCGGGAAAGTAGCGGGGAATGGCGTTCACGATGCCGGCCACGCGGTTCATGTTTACCCCTTTGTTCACCGGGGCGATCTCCATGGTGCCGCCGAAGCGCATAAAGCCGTTCATCGGGGTGATGGCCACGCGGGCCTCGCAGAGGATGGCCGGCACCTGCAGGCGGGCCTCCGGTTCTTCCTGGGTAAAGGAATAGCCCTTGCCGGGCATCAGCGGCAGCGAGAGGCCGGCGGCACGGGCCAGGTGCGGCAGGTGCGCCCCGGCCGCCAGCACCACGAGGTCGCCTTCCAGCGCCCCTTCGCCGGTGACCACCTGGCGGATCCGTCCTCCTTCCGCCACCAGCCGCTCCACGGCCGAGCCGGTGCGGAAGGTAACGCCCGCCGCCCGCAGCGCGGCTATTAGCTGCGGAACCAGCTTGTTCGGGTACAGGTGGGCGTCGCAGCGGTAGTGCACAGCCCCCAGCACATCCAGTTCCGTTTCCGGCTCCAGGGCCTGCGCTTCCCGGGGCCCCAGTACATCCACCTCCAGCCCGAAGCTTTTGGCTTTTTCGGCGAGGTGGGCTTCTTCTTCCGCCACCTTTTCGGTTTTGTAATACATCAGTATCCCCTTCTCTTCAAAGGCGAAGTCAAAGCCGGGCGTTTCGGCCAGGTCGCGGAACAGTGCCTTGCTGTACCGGTTCAGCTGGAGCAGGTAGGGGGCCGACCGCTCCACGTGGGCCGGGGTGGCGCTCTTCATAAATTTGAGGCCCCAGGAAAGGAGCTCCGGGCTCAGGGAGGGCCGCACGAAAAAGGGGCTTTTCCGGTCGAACATCCAGCGGATGCCCTGCGCCACCATGCCGGGGGCAGCCAGGGGCACAAAATGGCTGGGCACCACCATCCCGAGGTTGCCGTACGAGCAGGAGTCGGACAGGTCGGTTTTGTCCACGAGGGTTACGGCCCAGCCGTCCTGCTGCAGGTAGTAGGCCGTGCTCAGGCCGATGATGCCGCCCCCGATCACTATGGCTTTCATAAACGGAAGTTTGTAGGCGTGAATAATGCGGTGCTCAGATCACCTGGAAACCGTGCGCATACGGATCGTCGTCGTCGATGAGGATCGTGTTGTACCCCGTAACGCGGGCCCAGCCTTCGATGCTGGGTATGATGGCCGGCCGGCCGCCCACGGTGGTCTCCGCTTCGATGCGCCCGGTGAACTGCGAGCCGATGATGCTTTCGTGGATAAAGGCCTCGCCCTTTTTCAGTTTTCCCTTGCCG
>DATAGL010000525.1:0-4561 GCA_036263755.1 Chitinophagaceae bacterium
CACCAGCGGCGCCCCGTTGTGCAGCGCCAGGATGAGGAGGCCGATGAGGCCGATGGTGGCAGCGGAACAGCGGAGCAGCAGTGCCAGGACGATGAAGCCAAAGCCGATGGCGCCGATCACGTTGAACAGGAACACGGAAAACCGCGGATCGAACCAGAGGCCAAAATTGACCACCGTAAACTCCAGCACGAGGAGCCACAATCCCCGCGTGAGGAGGAACCGTCGCGCAGCCGCCACATCGCCGCCCCGGTTCAGTGACAGAAAAGCGGAAACCCCGGAGAGGAACACGAAGGTCGGCGCGCAGAGGTGCGTTACCCAGCGGGTAAAGAACAGGGCCGGCGTAGTGGTGGCCAGGTCGGTGGGCTGCTGCGTGAGCGAGGTGGTGTGCAGCAGGTCCCGCACATGGTCCAGCGCCATGATGATCATCACCAGGCCGCGCATAAAATCGATGCTGTGTATTCGTTTCATTGATCGGTTCTTTCCGTTGGAACAAGGTAATCACTTCTCCCTTTCCACATTAACTACCCATTGCTGCTGTCGCATCGTAAGGGCGATCAGCAGCGCCGTACCGCTGAAGGCCAGCGCGTCAAAAGCGGAAGCCAGGCTGTTTCCCCTGTCGGCCACCGGCCGCGCCAGTCCCTCCGGTACGTGCACCGTCCAGAACCAGAGGAAGATCATGAGGGCCAGCAGCAGGGCCACCACCCGGATCCGGATGCCGAGGAAAAGCGCCACCCCTGCTCCCACGAGGGCTGCACCCGTCAGGTACACCCAGAGCACCGGGTCGGGACACCAGCGGGGCACCACGCCGGCCAGCAGCGGTCCGTACATCAGGTGGCCCAGGCCGAACAGGAATATCGTCAGCAGGAAAAACAGGTTGCCGTAGGGTTGCAACCGCTCCAGCACCCCTGTTCCCCGGCTCCCGCGGGCCGGGTGCGGGTACGAACCCGCCACCACGAAGGCCCCGCCGGCGAGGGCGAGCTCCTTCAGCTGGTTCACCCAAAGGCCCAGGTGGTAGATCTTGTTCGGCTCCGACAGGAACTGGTAGGGCAGCTGCGTGACCAGGAACAGGAGCAGCAGGACGGCCCCCAGCCACAGGGCGGCCCCGCGTCCCCGTTTTCCCCTCAGCAGCAGAACACCCGAAGAGATCAGGTAGCCGCCGAACAGGTACGCCCATACGGACTGCCCGGGCAGGTAGGCCTGGTAGGGAGAAAAGAATACGTTGCGGAAGGTGCCGAAATAAAACTGCTGCCCCCCGTACCCGATCAGTGCGAGCGCATAAAAAGTTCTTCCTGCCCCGATCCAATGGTTCATGGTTTAAGGCACACCGGTGCCGGGACCAAATGTAGGAGCCGCACCGGGAAGGAGGCGGGCCCGTTCGGCCAACGACGGATTCCTTCGTCCAACGTAGTTGGTGGGCGGAGGGAGGCGTTTGTCGAATAAGTCCTGTCCACCGGCCCATTACCCTACCGATGCTGTGTTATGCTCTATAGTAAGCGCTAAGTTTGCCGGTAAGGAGGCCTCTTCCCTGCATGCACAAACAACCCCCATCGGTGGCGTTCAACCTTGTCTTCTGGCTGCTCTATTTCTTATACGAGTGGTTCGGACTGGCCGCGCTGTCGGGGCAGTACGGCCGGTATTTTATCAATGCCTGCATGGCCCTGCCCCTGGCCTTTGCCGTATCGTGGATCACGGTGCACCTGCTCATTAAAAAATACTACCGCAAGGGGGACAGACTTACGTTCTGGATCCTGCAGCTCTCTGTGGCCTTAGTGCTGCTGCTCATCCGCCGGTGCATCAACTACTACCTCATTTACCCGGTTTGGTTTCCGGAAGCGCAGGTCGTACCCCTGTTCTCGTTCGGCAAGCTCATCGTGGAATGGGTCAACCTCTACCTCATCACCGGGCTGTATGCCCTGTTTTATTTTGTCCGTTCCTGGTACGAGGAACGGCAGCGGGTGCAAAGCCTGCTGCAGGAAAAAACGGTGGCCGAGCTGGAGGGGCTGAAGGCGCAGGTGCAGCCGCATTTTATCTTCAATGCCCTGAACAATATCTATGCGACCGCCCTGCGCGCGAGCCCGGAAACCGCCCGGCTGATCGGCCACCTGTCCTCCTTCCTGAACTACAACCTCTATGAGGCCCGGCAGGAGGCCGTTCCGCTGACCGCCGAGCTTCATTACCTGGAACATTACCTGGAACTGCAGCAAAACCGGTACGGCGACAAGCTGGATACGTCCGTCACGGTGTACGGCGAAACCGGCGACCTTTACATCGCACCCCTGCTGCTGCTGCCCCTGCTGGAAAACTGCTTTAAGCACGGCATCGCCGGTTCCCTTCATCCGGGCTGGATCCGGGTGGAGGTATCGCGGCAGGTCGATCATTTTTCCATCAAACTGGAGAACAGCGTGGAGGAAGGGTCGCCGGAAGGGGGTGCCCGCAGCGGAGGCCTTGGGCTCCCGAATGTGCAGAAACGGCTGGAGCTGCTGTACCCGGGCACGCATCAATTCAAAACGGTCCGCGAGCCGCATTCCTACCTCGTGGTCCTTAAAATAAATCTTCCGAAATGATCCGATGCCTCATCGTGGATGATGAACCGCCGGCGCGCGACCTGATCGCGCTGCACCTGTCGCGGCAGCCGCAATTTGAAGTGGCGGCTTCACTGGACAATGCGCCGGATGCGGCCGCCTTCCTGCAGCAGAATGCCGTGGACCTGCTCTTCCTTGATATCCGGATGCCCCGGGTGTCGGGACTGGAGCTCATCCGGTCGCTGAAGGTCTGCCCGAAGATCATCCTAACCACCGCGTACAGGGAATTTGCCGTGGAAGCCTTTGAGCTGGACGTGCTGGATTACCTCGTCAAGCCGGTTACCGAAGAACGGTTCCGGAAAGCCCTTTCGAAATTTCAGGCGTACAACGGGGTGCCCGCCGCGCCCGCTGCCCCTCCCGACCCTTTTGCAAACGCTTATATCTTCCTGAAGGTGGGCAAGGGATCGGAGAAGGTGTACCTCCGGGACATCCGCTACATTGAAGGGCTGAAAGACTTCGTCAAAGTGCACACGTCCGCAAAAGTATTCGTGGCTTCGGAACGCCTGAGCTATATGGAGGAAAAGCTACCGGAAAGCAAGTTCGCCCGGGTGCACAAATCCTTTATCGTTTCCCTGGAAAGGATCACGGGCATCCAGGGCGATGCGGTGCGGATCGGCGATACGGAACTGCCCCTGGGGCGGGTGTATAAGAACGGGTTCCTGAAAAAAGTACTGCCGCCACCGGGCGGCTGCCAATAACCGGGGAAAAACTTTCCTCCGTGCTGCCCTGAGCATCTTCTTTCCGCAACCGCATCAGGCCCCCTCCCCGCCGGGAAAACCGGTGAGCCGTTTCGCGAATTTCTTTCCCTCCTTTCCGCCGTGCTGCACGGCCCACTGCGCCATGGCCAGCAGTACGGAGCGCAGCCCTTTCCCGGCACGCGTCAGCTCATAGGCTACATGCGGCGGTACCACCGGCTTCTGCTTCCGCAGGATCAGCCCGTCCTCTTCCAGGGCTTTGAGCTGCTGGATGAGCACTTTTTCCGTGATCCCGGGAACAGCCCTTCTCAATTCGCTGTAGCGCCGGGGTCCGGCCAGCAGGTGGAAGAGAATGATCGGCTTCCAGTAGCCGCCGATCTTTTCCATGACAAAGGTGACGGGGCAGGTGCCAAAGGCCTTGCCTTTGTTTTCCTGGATGGTGGAGGATGCTTTGATTGCGGTCATAAGGAGCCTACTTTAGGGTAAGTACTGGTACAAAAGTAAGTATACCGGTAGCTTTGTGTCCATAAAAAATAAAATGATATGAACATCACCCTTACCGGTTCCTTAGGCAATGTAGGCCGCCGGCTCACCGAAGTACTCGTGGGCAAAGGCCACACTGTTACTGTCATCAGTCACGACCCTAACAAAGAGGAGGCGATCCGGGCCCTGAACGCCCTGCCTGCCATCGGGTCGGTGGAAGACGAAGCCTTCCTCCTCCGGGCGTTCGCCGGCGCGGAGGCCGTGTTTACGATGGTGCCGCCGCTGACCGGAAGCAGCCGGTACGCCGCCGACGTGGCCGCCGTGGCCGCGGGCTATGCCCGGGCGCTGGAGCGGAGCGGTGTCCGCTACGTCGTGAACCTGAGCTCCATCGGCGCCCATGAACCCGACGGCAACGGGCCTTCCGGTGCTTTCTATGAAGAGGAAGCAGTCCTGAACGGTGTGCCCGGCATCCGGCTCCTGCACCTGCGCGCCGGTATGTTCTACACCAACTTTTACGGCAATGCCGGCATGATCCGCAACGCGCAGCTCATCGGCAATAATTTTTCCGGGACCGTACCCCTGCTCCTCTCCCACCCGCACGACATCGCGGAAGCCGCGGCGGAAGCGCTGGACAACCGTTCGTTCGGGGAACGCGAGGTACGCTACGTGGTATCCGACGAACGGACCGGCAACGATGTGGCCCGCGCCCTGGGTGCGGCGGTAGGTCTGCCCGCGCTTCCCTGGGTGGCATTCCCCGATGAGGCGGTGCAGCAGGGTGCCGTGCAGGCGGGATTTTCGGAA
>DATAGL010000526.1:0-7369 GCA_036263755.1 Chitinophagaceae bacterium
CTCCGGCACCTCGGCCGAAAACATCATCTGGCTGTATGAAGAACTGGGACTGTACCGCGACTCGCTGTCCCGGCTGCAGGCACGTCCCTGGCACGTAAAAGCCCGGGCCATCCAGGAACTGGCGGAAATGAAACAGGACCGGTGTACGGCCGAGCTGCTGGCCGCCACGAATCATAAAAATTACTTCGTGCGGACCGAAGCCAAGATCGCGCTCGTCCGGATCATCGGATTCGAGGGCCTTCGCTTCCTGGATATTGCCACCTACCCGATTACGGAATGGCAGCAGCTCTGCCTGCTGCAGGAACTGGTGCACCGGCATGATTTCCGGTGGGAGCAACTGCAGGCCTGGCTGCGCTCGCCCAATGAAACCGTGGTGGAATTTGCGCTGCGCCTCATTGAAGTGTACCAGTGCTTTGAGCTGCACGATTCCGCTTCTGTTTGCCTTTCCAGTGCCGCTCCCCTGATCCAGTGCCAGGCGGTCAAAACCCTGGGTGCCGTTGCCTGGGAAGACACGCCGGCCCTGCTGATCGAACGTTTTCCCTCCCTGGACGTCCAGGCCCAGCGGGTGGCCCTCCAGGTGCTGCAGCCGCTGACATCTGCCGCCAGCCTTCCCTTTTTCCGGTCGCTGGAGGGCCACCCCGACCTGCTGGTCCGCCACAGGGCGGCGCGCCTGGCCGCAAGGCTGGAACAACAGGCAACCCATCGATCCGATAAATCCATTCCTTCTGCTGAAACCGTATGAGCACCCTCGAATACCTTTACCTGTTCTTTCAGTATGGCGTTCTGTTCTATTCCGTCGCCATCCTCCTGTTTTACATTTTTATCGCGGTCTATTCCATCGGCGAAACCCGCCAGTACCTGCGCAAATGCAGCTTTATCGATTATAACATCCTGGCGGCCTCCGAGCATGCGCCTTCCCTGAGCATCCTGGCCCCGGCCTACAATGAAGGCGCTACCATCATCGAAAACGTGCGGTCGCTCCTCGGTATCCACTATAATAATTTCGAGATCATCATCATCAACGACGGCAGCAAGGACAACTCCCTGCAGCGGCTCATCGATGAGTTCAGCCTCGTCGTCACTCCGTATTTTTCGGAGGAACAGATCCGCACCAAGGCGATCCGGAACGTGTACCGGAGCACGGAACCTGTTTACCGCAAACTCGTGGTGGTGGACAAGGAAAACGGCGGCAAGGCCGATGCGCTGAATGTGGGGGTGAACATCGCTTCCAACCAGTACATCGTTTGTATCGATGTGGACTGCATCCTGGAACAGGACGCCATGCTCAAGCTTACGCGTCCTTTCCTGGAAAACGACGGCTTCCGCGTCATTGCCACCGGTGGTGTGGTGCGCATCGCCAATTCCTGCGAGGTGCAGGGCGGTAAGATCACTCAGGTGCGCCTGCCCGAGCAGTTCCTGCCCCGCATGCAGACCCTGGAGTACATCCGGGCCTTCCTGCTCGGCCGTATGGCCTGGAGCCGGATGAACGGCCTCCTGCTCATCTCGGGCGCCTTCGGCGCTTTCGACCGCGAGATCGTGATCAAGGCCGGCGGCTACAACCACAATACGGTAGGTGAAGACATGGAGCTGGTGGTACGGATGCGCCGTTACATGGAAGAAAACGATCTGCCTTATAAAGTAGCGTACATACCGGACCCGCTGTGCTGGACCGAAGCCCCCTCCACGTTTAAAATACTGGGCCGGCAACGGAACCGCTGGACCCGTGGCACCATTGAAACGTTGAAGATGCACCGGGTCATGTTCCTCAACCCCCGCTATGGCGTCCTGGGGCTGCTGAGCTATCCATACTGGTTCTTTTTCGAGTTCCTGGCACCGATCATCGAGTTCGGCGGGGTCATCGCGCTGTTGCTGTTTGCGGTGCTGGGGCTGGTGGACTGGCAGTTTGCAGCCGCGCTGTTTGTGTGCGTGTATGCGTTCGCCGTGCTGTATTCGGTGTTTGCCATCCTGATGGAAGTGCTGACCTACAACCAATACCGGAAACGGGGCGAGATCCGCAAGCTGGTGACTTCCGCCCTGCTGGAGCCGTTTCTTTTTCATCCCTTCCTCGTTTGGTCGGCCATCCGCGGCAATATTGACCTGATCCGGAAAAAGAAGTCCTGGGGCGAGATGAGCCGCCAGGGTTTTACCACGGTGCAGAAGCCCGGCTAGAAATGATGGCTGAGGCCCAGGGTGGCCAGCAACTGGTTGCCGTAGGTGTTCGTTTGGTATTCGTCGCGCGAATAGCCTGCGGAGAAGAGCAGCTGGTTATGCCGGGAAAAGGAAAACCGCCCCCCCAGCATGATCCGCCGCGAGGAAAGCAGCGGATTGGCGGTCAGCTGGATGTTCCGGCTTTCATCCGGCGACACCCCGCTGCCCAGCTGCAGCCAGACAAAATCCCTTTCGTTACGGAGGTACCGGCGGCCGGTCAGAAAAAAGGACTGGTTGTCTTTCAGATGATCGAGGGCAAAAAACGACCGGAAGGAAAGAAGGTACCGTCCGAGGTATTTGGACAGGCCGGCCGTTCCGATCCAGGCCGCTTCGGTGAAGTACAGGTACCGCACGCCCCCCTCCGCTTCCCAGGCCTTCGGCAGGTTGACAAAAACAGAGGCACCGCCGCGCCATTTCGGAAAAACGGGCATGGCATCCGAGTAACTGATTCCGGTGTAGGCATACACCTTCCGGGAAAGCACCGGGTACGCTTCCGCTTCCGCCTGCCAGCCGTTGCTGCCCAGCCGGCTGCCGCGGTTCACCCGGCCCAGCACCGCATGGTCACCGATTTTTTGCTTGTATTCCAGCCCGGTAATGTGCCAGTCTTCGGCAAACTGCCGGTCGAAATGGAAATAATCATGCTGGAGGGTCAGCGTATGCGTCAGCGAGTCGGCCTGCTGGGACCGTGCCGTAAAGCCGGTCAGCACCAGGAGGAGGATCAGGGATCGTTGCAGGTTTTTCATCCGGTTGAGCGAAAAGGTCATTTAGGAATAGCTGCAAGATAGCATAAGTGCCCCGCAAAGAACAGGTTAGCGCCTGGTTTTACCCCGGGACGAACAAGAGGTGGCCTTATGGAAACAGGATACACGTAAAGAAAAGCATGGTCCATAAGCTTCGGTCCTTGCTGCGGCACCGGTACCTTTGTTCCTGAACCGGCACCATGCACACGATCCTTCCTGCACAACCCGCTGATGCGGCCTTGCTGGCCCGACTCGGAGGACAGACCTTTATTGAATCCCATGGGCACAGCGCGCCCCCTGCCGTCATCGCACAGTACGTGGAAGAAAAGTTCCGGCCCGAAGTGCTGGAGCAGGAGCTCGCCGGTGCGGGGAACCAGTATTTTTTGCTGCATCAATCCGGAATGCCGGTGGGATATGCCAAGATCCGGTTCAGCGAACCCCATCCGAACCTTCCCTTTACCGACGTCACAAAGCTGGACCGCCTCTACCTGCTCGCGGGGGCCCAGGGCAACGGCGGTGCAGCGGCCCTTTTCCACTACCTGGTGCAACATTCTCAGCGTGCGGGGCAGAAAGGGATGTGGCTGTATGTGTGGACCCAGAACCCGCGGGCGGTTGCGTTCTACCGGAAGCAGGGATTCCGCGAAATCGGCCGGTACGATTTCCGGCTGACGGATGCACATGCCAACCCCAACTACCAGATGCTGCTCACCTACGATACATGACCGGACAAATAGTTATAACTTATAGTAATACATGCCGATGCTACGGAGCCTCCTGATCGTTGCTTTGCTGCCGCTGCTGGTCACCTGTAAAAAAGAAGGACGGACCTGCAAAGGCCATTGCGTGGAAATCAACGTCAGCGGAAGGGCTTTTGATGCCGCTACGGGTATAGGCTTCAACCGCCTTCAGGTTACGGTCCATTGGAAAGCTTCCTTTACCATGGGCGGACTGGCTCCGGCACCTGAAAAAGTATTTTCCGGCAAGACAGACGAAAACGGCTTCTTCTCTTTTGTCATTACCGTGGACACTACCTTATTTGCCCGAAACCACCTGTCCGTACAGGTGCCCGTCCGGCAGGGTTATCTCCGTCAGTCCCACAACCACCAGGAAACGTATCTGTTTCATTATGATCCCGGCGGGCTGGCCCGGCTTTCCTTTGAACAATACCCCAAAGCCGATCTTACCCTGCGGCTGCGCCGCACCGGCTCCGGTCCCTTCCTGTATTTTTCGGTAGAGCATTTCTATACGCCGCGTGTGCAGTACAGCGATTTATTATTCACCTCGGTACAACAGGCCCGCGATACGGTGATCCGGACGGAAACCGCTGCGCACATTCCCACTTATATCCGTTCGGTCAAGACGGCAGGATTCGGCTCCTACACGGAAAAGATTGACTCGATCCGTTGCCTTCCGGGACGCCTGAACAGCATAGAAATAACCTATTGACCGGCTGCGGCCGTCGGGCAACAAGCTGTACTTTTGCGCATGCCCCAGATCCTTCTTTTCGGTGCCACCGGGCACCTGGGCCGCCACATTGCCCGGGAACTCCGCCGGCGCGGCCTGCCCTTCACCCCTGTTGTCCGCAACGAAGAAAAAGCGGCCGCCGTGCTGCCCTTTGCTACCGGTTGTAAAGTGGCCGATGTATTGAACAGCGAAGAGCTGAAAGGGATCTGCACCGGGTACGATACCGTGATCTCCGCCCTCGGCAAAAGCGTTTCGCCTGCCGACCGCAGCAAGCCTTCTTTTGATGCAGTAGACCTTGAAGCCAACTCCCGGATCCTGGAAGAAGCAAAAGCTGCCGGTGTGGGCAAGATGGTGTATGTGTCGGCTTTTGGCGCCGAGCGGCATCCCGACCTCACCTATTTCCGCGTGCACCAGCAGTTCAGCGAACGCCTGATGGCCTCGGGACTGGACTATGCCATCATCCGGCCGCCGGCCCTATTCAGCGCCTTCCTCGACCTGGCCGCCATGGCCCGGCAGGGAAGGCTGGCCAACCTGGGCAAAGGCGACCGGCGCACCAACCCGATCTGGGAAGGCGACGTTGCCCGCATCTGCGCAGACGCATTGCAACAGCCCAATGGGATCATTGATGCAGGCGGGCCCGAAGTGCTTACCCGCCGGGAGATCAACCGCCTGATCCAGCAGGCCGTAGCTCCCGGAAAAAAACTGCGCACGGTGCCGGTATGGTCGATCAGGGCCCTGCTCCCCCTCATCCGCCGGGCCGACCGGAACACCTACGACAAGCTGGCTTTTTTTCTGAGGGTATTGCAGGAAGACACGATCGCTCCGGCAGCAGGCAACCGCCGGCTCGAAGATTACCTGCGGGAACAAGCCGGCTGAGGACCCGCCGTAAAGCGCATAGGCGGAACCGTGAGCCCATTATACCTTAGGACAATGGAAGCTGCCGCTCTGCATGCGCGTGTTCGGTTCGGCCGCCGCTGCCCACAGTACGATGGATTTTGGGTGTTTCAAACCCGATGGCAGCCGGGCAAACTAGGCATCCTGCTACAATGAAAAGGAAGAGATCCGCCCGGAAGTTCCGCTTTACGTGAAGGAGTAGGAAATAAGCGAGGGGCTGCTGCACCGCCTGGGCCCGGTGCTCGGCACACCCCGGATCGTGGGAGACCGGATCTACTTCGGGTCATCCGACGGAACGGTCTATGCCGTCAAACGGTGAAGCCGGGCCAACGGGGCAGCGCCGCCAGGGGTTGCAGCCGGCCACCGGCATTGTTCCAGCCAAAACACTGCCGCCCGTTGACGATGGCCAGGTACGGCACCGGTACGGAAATGCCATAGTTCAGCACCTGTTGCAGGACGGAATCATCTAACGGCACAGCCGGCTCCTTGCACTCCACAAGCATCCAGGGGCGATGCGCTGCATCATACACCAGGATATCAAAGCGCTTGTTCCGGTCGAACAGGCGGATGGATTTTTCCAGGGCAATAAAGGCCGTGGGACAGCCCTGCTCCTGCACCAGGTAGCGGATAAAGTTCTGCCGCACCCACTCCTCCTCGGTAAGTACCACCCAGCGTTTGCGCAAGGGATCGAACAGGTAGGTTCGACCCTCCTCTTCACGCAACTGGAACTGCGGCTCGGGATAGTGCACGGCGATCATAGACCAAACCTACGGTTAAATTGGACAGCGAATCCCTAATTTCGTGTCGAAAGCGATATGAAAACAAAAGAAGAGATTGTTCAGAACTGGCTGCCCCGGTACACCGGCGAGAAGCTGGAAAACTTCGGCAAGTATGTGCTGCTGACCAACTTCAGCAATTACGTGCGCATGTTTTCAGACTGGACCGGGGCTGAGCTGGTGGGCATCGACAAGCCCATGCAGTGCGCTACAGCCGAAGGAATTACCATCATCAATTTCGGCATGGGCAGCCCTACGGCCGCTACCGTTATGGACCTGCTCACTGCAATTCATCCCGAGGCCGTGCTGTTCCTCGGCAAGTGCGGGGGACTGAAGCGCCGCAACAAGCTGGGCGACCTGATCCTGCCCATTGCGGCCATCCGCGGCGAGGGAACGTCTGACGATTATTTCCCCAAAGAAGTGCCTGCAATGCCCGCTTTCGCCCTGCAGAAAGCCATCTCCACCACCATACGCGATTACGGCGTGGACTACTGGACCGGCACGGTATACACGACCAACCGGCGCGTGTGGGAGCACGATAACGAATTCAAGGAATACCTGCAAAAGATCCGGGCCTATGCCATTGATATGGAAACGGCCACCATTTTCACAGTGGGTTTTTATAACCGCATCCCAACCGGGGCCCTGCTGCTGGTAAGCGATCAGCCGATGGTGCCCGAAGGCGTGAAAACGGAAGAAAGCGACCGGAAGATCACGGAGCAGTTCGTGGAACGGCACCTCAAAATCGGCATCGACTCCCTGAAGCAGCTGATCAATAACGGGCTTACCGTACGCCACCTGCGGTTTTAACCACCCCTCCTCCGCTCATTTCATTACGCCGATGCATCCCCTTATTCACCGGGCCTGTTCCTTCCTGGCCCTGATGCGTCCGTAGCAGGAGATACGGCCTGCCGTTAGGGACCTTTTCTACCGGTTACACCGGAACGAAGCAGCATGTTTACCTGCATCCGGAAAGCTTGCTTTATTTTGCAGCATGAACGTCCTTTCCCGACCGGCCTTTTCCACCAGTGCCCTGCCCTTACGAAGCAGCCCTTCCCTTCTGCTTGTGCTCCTCCTGTTTCTCTGCGCGCAATGCACAACTTCCAGGACCGCTTCCGCTCCCGGCTGCTATAAAGCCCGGCTGGAAGTAAAGGGCATGTGTTCGAACTATACGATTAAAATCCTGGAAGGCCCTGTGGATACCGGCAAAGTAGCCGCTTCCTGGACCGATGAGAACACGAACAAATCTTACACGAATGTTTTTGCCCTGGACAACGCCTGCGCCTT
>DATAGL010000527.1:0-2005 GCA_036263755.1 Chitinophagaceae bacterium
CGGACATAAAAAAACCATAGTTTCCACAAGTAAATAAGTTCTTCCGGCCAGACCGCATCAACCGAAAAACGCTCCCTGAAAGAGGTGGTCAAAAACGCTGCCGCCCTCCTACACCGTACACCGTACATCGTACATCGTACATCATAAACCGTACATGTCCGGCACTTACTGTTTCTTATAATTTTCCTCCGCCGTCTTTGCCTTCTCAAAGTCGAGGATCACACCGTTGATGCAGTAGCGCAGCCCGGTGGGCGGCGGCCCGTCGTCGAACACGTGGCCGAGGTGGGCCTTGCAGCGGCCGCACTGCACTTCGGTGCGGGTCATGCCGTGCGAGTGGTCGGGCGTATAGAGGATGCTGCCCTTGGAAACGGGCTGGTAGAACGAAGGCCAGCCGCAGCCGCTTTCGAACTTCGTGTCGCTGAGGAACAGGGCGTTGCCGCAGGCTGCGCAGTAATAGGTGCCTTTCTCCTTGTGGGTTTCCCACTTCGAGGTCCAGGGCCGCTCGGTGCCTTTCTGGCGGGCGATCTGGTACACGTCGGACGGGAGGATCTTCTTCCACTCGTCTTCGCTGAGCTGCACCCGGGAGCTGTCGGAGCGCGAGTAGACCGGGTTCTTTTTATGGTCGGGGGTTTCCATCTTGACGTTTTTTGTCGTTTGCGAATAGGTGCATTGCTGGAAGCCAAAGGCCAGCAGCAGCAGGAGCAGGGATGTTTTCATACCGTTATTGTCTTTAAAGGTACGAAAAGGGCGCCGCGGCGGTTTGCCAAAGAGATGTGAATAGTTTATCCTATTCGGCTGATGGACTTCTCCAATCCTGAACGGAAACCGTTATATTTGTTACCAGCTTAGTAAGTGCTTATGTTTAACCTGATATTGTTTGGACCTCCGGGCAGCGGAAAAGGAACCCAGTCGGAGCGCATCGTGGAAAAGTTCGGACTGGTACACCTCTCCACCGGCAACCTCCTCCGCCAGGAAATCGCCGAACGGACCCCGCTGGGGATGGAAGCGAAGAACTTTATTGACAAGGGACAGCTTGTTCCCGACGAGGTGGTGATCGGCATGATCGATACCTGCCTGGCCCGGAACGCCGGCGCCCGCGGCTTCCTGTTCGACGGCTTTCCCCGCACCGTGGCCCAGGCGGAAGCACTGGACAAGCTGCTGGCCCTGCGCAAATCCTCCATTACAAAAGTGATCGCCCTGGAAGTATCCGAAGACGAGCTGGTGGCCCGCCTGCTGAAGCGCGGCGAAACCTCCGGCCGTACCGACGATACCGACGTGTCCGTCATCCGCAACCGCTTTGCCGTTTACCGAAACGAAACCGAGCCGGTGGCCGGCCACTACCAGGCCCTGGGTAAGTTCGAAAGCATCAAGGGTGAAGGGACGGTAGACGACATCTTCCACGCCCTGAGCGAAACCATCGATTCAGAGCTCGTTGCCCAGCAATCCCTTTCCTGATCCGGCCGGGCCGCCCCGCCGCAAACGAAGGTTATGTTCGCCGACAAGATCGAATTCCTGAAGAACGGCCTTGTACCGCTCCTGCGCAGCATTCCCCTGGCCACGCCCCCGCGGTTCGGCAAGATGACCCTGCAGCAGATGACCGAGCATTTCACCGACAGCGTGCGCGTAGCCTCGGGCCGCCTCGCCAACAATAAAGTGGTCACACCCGAAGACCAGCTGCCGCGCATGCTTGCTTTTCTCATGAGCGACAAGCCTTTTCCCCAGGGCATCGCCAATCCCCTCCTTTCCGAAGTGCCGGCCCCCGTCCGCAACAAGGATTTCAACGCCGCCCTCGACGAGCTCGACGCCGAGCTGGGCCAGTTCTTCGCCCGCTTTGAAGCCAACCCCCACCTCACCACCATCCATCCCTATTTCGGCGTCCTCAACTTCGAGGAGAACGTCCAGGCGATGTACAAGCACGCGGAGCATCATTTGCGGCAGTTTGGGGTGGAAGGATAGACGCTTTTAGTTTTAAAAGTTTACGGGTTCACGGGGTTCACAAGTTTGT
>DATAGL010000528.1:0-6085 GCA_036263755.1 Chitinophagaceae bacterium
CCATCCGCCTGTTTCAGAAAGGAACGACGGTGGGGAAAGTTGTGGTCACCGGGCCCTGAACCCCACCGGCCGTTTCACTGTTTCCCTTTTCTGCCCGAAAATTGGTTGCTGGAAAAGCCATTGTTCCGCTGTTGCTTTACCCGTGCTTTCCGCCCCACCAGTAAAAAGTACCATAAACGCAGCGAACGATGCCACAGCCCCGGTACCGGCCGGCGTACCTTTGCGGGGCAAACCTGCACTATGGCAAAAGCTTCCATCCCGGTGTATGATATCGGCTCCATCGACCGCCAGGCGGGGAGCGACCTGCTGATCGAACGGCTCGGTCCTTACCTGGAAAAGCACCCGCACCTGCACCGGCCCCACCGCCATACCTTTTACCACCTGGTGCTGTTCACGAAAGGAGAGGGATCGCACACGATCGACTTCAACCGCTTTCCCGTAGCGCCGTACCAGATGTATTTCATGGTGCCGGGGCAGGTGCACAGCTGGCATTTCGAGTGCACTGTGGACGGCTACATCGTGCATTTCAGCGGGGCGCTGTTCTCTTCTTTCCTGCAGGACGGACGCTACCTGGAGCGCTTTCCTTTTTTCGGGGGGAACAGCGGGGAAAGCGTCTGCCTCCTGCCGCCTCCTGTCCGGCCGGCCGTATCGGCCCTGCTGGATGCTGCACTGGAAGAGCGCCGCAGCGGCGGCGGGCAGAGTCTGGACCTCATCCGCCTGAAGCTCCTGGAACTGTTCCTGACCGTGGAGCGCTGCTGCGCCTCCGGTAAAAGCAGCACCGTGCCGCAACAGAAGCAAATGGTGCTGCGGAACTTCCAGCGGCTCATCGAAGCGCATTTCCATACGCTCCGGCTGCCCCGGGAATATGCGGAACTGCTGTATGTCACTCCCAACTACCTGAACGCCCTCTGCCGGGACCTGCTGGGAAAAACGGCCGGCGACCTCATCCGCGAGCGGGTGCTGCTGGAGGCCAAGCGGCTGCTGACGCATGCCGACCTCACCGTGGCGGCCATTGCGTACGACCTGCAGTTCAGGGACAACTCTTATTTCAACCGTTTCTTTAAAAAATATGTGGGGCTGACCCCCGACGATTTCCGCAAAACTTTTTTTCCATCCTAAAAACATTCCTATGTGTGCCCAGAAACAAGATGAACGCCCCCACCTCCTGCCCAGCCTCCTTCGCTGCCAATGCACGCGCTGCCGGCGGGGCGATATGTTCCGGACCAAAAACCCGTACGCGGTCGGTTTTATGAAAATGAATGAGCGCTGCCCGGTGTGCGGCCAACCGCTGGACCTTGAGCCCGGCTTTTACTACGGCACCAATATGGTCAGCTACGGCCTGGCTGTGCTCATCTGCATCGTTACCTTTTTTACCTGGTGGGGCATCGTCGGCTTTTCGCTGTCCGACAACCGTTTCTTCTGGTGGATCGGGGTCAACGCCTTCCTCCTCCTGGCCCTGCAGCCCCCGTTGATGCGGATCTCCCGCGCCGTCTGGCTTTCCTTCTTTGTGCGGTACAGCCCGCAGTGGCGGGAAGGCGATATCGTGGACCGGTACAGCGTGAATAAAGAGCAGGCCGGCAACTGGTAAGCCCGCCCGCAAAAGCCGGAGTACCTATGAGCATGAAATTTGCACTGCCTACTGTGTGGCAACAACTTTCCTAACGCAACAGAAGGGATGCAATGGCAGATAATATCGGACTTTTAGTGGCAGGGCTGGCTTTGGGCGGGCTGATCATGTTCCTCGTCCGGCAGGTGTGGTCCAAGGGGAAAACGACAGCCGTAAAGGAAAGCTCGCATACCGTGATCGAGAGCATGCGCAAGGTGTTCAAGATCGTGCTGGCGGAAGGCTTCTTCAACGAGTTGTACAACTACGAAGAAACCCGGAAGCTGTTCCGGTTCATTCCTTCCACGAAGCGGGCCCTGGTCATTATCCAGGCGAAGGTGCTGGTGGGATTTGATTTTGAAAAATGCACCTGGGAAGTGGATGAGGCCCAGCAGAAGATCCGGCTGGTGTCTTTTCCCGAGCCCGAGATCGTAAGCATTGAAACCGACTACAAGTACTACAACTTCGATGAGGGCATCTTTAACCTCCTGAGCCGGGAAGATCTTACCAAAATCCAGATCAACGGAAAAAAGCAGGTGGAAGCCGCTGCCATTGGGAGCGACCTGCCCCGCATGGCGGCCGACCAGATGCGGACCATGCTGACCGAAGTGGTACAATCCAAGCACTGGCAGATTGAAAATATTTTTAAGATCACGTCCGGCATTGCCCGCCGCGGTACGCCGCTGACCGCCGGCTGATCCTTACATCATTTTACTAGCTCTGGCTTTCCGGGATTCAGGGTAGGGGCAGAAGATCCGGAAGCAGGCCGGCCGGTACAGCCGGCCTCACTCCGGGAAGGATTTGGAATAAAACGGGTAAAATGGATGTGGCCAGGCCGGAAAGGGCCGGCTTTCTTTAACACAGCGGAAACGGGTTTCCGCGCCTTCGCTACGGTACGGCCTGTGGTGCTGCGCACTTTCCACCTTATCGGCCGGTCTCACGGCAACACCTTCCTGCTTGCACCGGTTGCCCTGACCATCCGCTGAATGTATTCTGCCTGAATGCTGCTATTGATCCTGTCTCTGGAGGGCGGATGGTCTTCGTACACCTGGTGGCTGCGCAGGTGGAAGCAAGGTCGGAACCCGGCCGCAAATAACAAGCCATGCAACGCTCTTCCGGGCCTATTCTAAGAAGATTCTAATGTCGCGGGTTTATAACCGCGGCACCGGTTGCCGCGCCGAATGAGGCATAATATTTTTGTATTCCAGGGGGCAGCCCCGGTAACATGTATGCGTGCCGGATGGTATAAATAAGCCGCTGCTCCAAACCCTCAGTTCCTTTTTTATGAAACGATTTCTTCCCGTTATTCTCCTGTTGCTGGTATTTGCCGCCGTAGTTTGGGGACTTATCCTCATCGGCCGGAACACTTTTCCCAAAGAGCCCTCCGCCGGTGCGGCCCGTACCAACGAGAGCAAGGCTTTCCTCACCGGTACGCCCCCGAACCTTCAGTTCGTTCCGGCTGCCCGCGCGGCCACTCCGGCCATTGTGCATATCAAGACCGGCTTCGCCCCGGCGGAAAGGGAACAGCTGCTCTACGAATATTACGGGATCCCGCAGGGAGAAGGAGCCCGCGGCTCGGGCTCCGGCGTGACCATCAGCAAAGACGGCTACATCGCCACCAATAACCATGTGGTGGAAGGAGCTGCCACCATAGAGGTGATCTTTCCCGACCGGCGCATGTTCAGCGCGCGGCTCATCGGCCGCGACCCGAATACGGACCTGGCCCTGCTGAAGGTGGATGGGAAAGACCTGCCCGTAGTGGAATTTGGTAACTCAGATGCGGTAGAGGTGGGGGAATGGGTGCTGGCCATCGGTTATCCCTTTTCCCTCAACACTACGGTCACAGCCGGTATCGTCAGTGCCAAAGGACGCAGCATCGGTATACTGGACCAGCCCCGCCCGGCAGCCGAAGGAGCGCCGGCCGGTTCCGCTATTGAATCGTTCATCCAGACCGATGCAGCCATCAACCCGGGTAACAGCGGCGGTGCGCTGGTGAATACTGAAGGAAAGCTCGTGGGCATCAATGCGGCCATAGCTTCGCAAACCGGGTCCTACGCCGGGTACGGCTTTGCTATTCCCTCCAACCTGGCCCGCAAGGTCCTGGACGACCTGAAGCAGTTCGGAGAAGTGCGTCGCGGGTACCTGGGCGTGTCGTTCCCGGCCCCGCTGGTGGAGGAGCAATATTACCGGCAGCAGGGCATCGATCCGTCCAAGGTCCGGGGCGTGCTGATCACCGGTGTGCAGCCCGGCAGTGCGGCAGCGGCAGCCGGACTGAAGGAAGGCGATATCGTGCAAAGCATCAACGGCACCCGGCTCGCTTCGTCGGCCGAATTCTCCGAGCGGATCGCGCGGCTGCGGCCCGGCGATAAAGTGGAACTGAGCGTACAGCGGAGCGGAAGCGCCCGCACGGTCACGGCAGTCCTCAAAGGAGAACAGGCGATTGCCGCGGCCGGCGGCGGTGGCCTGCAGGAAATGATGGAGCGCCTGGGTGCTGCCTTCGGGCCACTGCCCGACGAATACCGGCAGCGGTACCGGCTGCGCTCCGGCGTAGTGGTCACGGACGTTCGCCGCGGGGGATTGTTTGACCAGGTGGGGATTGCCCCCGGCACTACCATTGTGCTGATCAACGGCCGGCCCGTGCGCAGTCCGCAGGACATCGAGGCCCTGCTTTCTTCCAGCCCCGGCAGCCAGGTGCGGATCGATGGCCTTGCACCGGACGGGTCCCGGGTGATGTTTACCTTCTCGCTGGGCGCGTGAGACTGGAATTGGGGGTTTGGGATTTGGGATTAGTTGATCCGTTGAATGGTTGAAAGGTTGATCAGGTTTGGAGAAGAGGCAGCAGTGAAACAGAGTGGATAAAAGGACCTTTACCAAACGGATACTATTTGTAAAGGAATTATCCGTTACTCTGTTACTCTGCTTCCTCTGTGAGCAACCTCGACGCAACCGTCAAGTTGCCCTGCGTATACATTAGAAACTTCCCATCTGCGCCTTGCGTATGGAACATTGCTTATTGAATATCTCCCTTTTCAACTTTTCAACCCTTCAACCGCTCAACTAATTCCCAATTCCCAATTCCTAACTCCGCACTTCCAGCTCCCTTCCTCCGGTACCAGGTGGCAAACAGACAGACGAGCAGGATCAGCTCTGCGGCGTCGCCGCTGTAGTACATGATCTGCGCGGCGGCGCGGATTTCACCGAGGTCTGCGGTCAGGCCTTTCGGGTAGCCGTGGGCGTACATGAACTTCCCGAGAAAAGCATGCGCGGCTGCGAAAAGAAAAAGGGCGGTTCCGCGGATGATCAGCCCGGGGCGCCGGGGTGCGGGGTCGGGGCCGGCCACGGACCAGGCAAAGAGGTAGCCCGAAAGCAGCAGGTGCGCATGCAGCAGGTGGACGGCCCAGGGGTGGTCATGGATACTCACAAAAAGGGGCGTCAGGTACAGGAGGAACAGGGAACCGGTGCTCAGGAGTCCGGCCACAAACGGATGCCCGGCCACGTGCAGGCAGCGGGAACCCAGCAGTTGCGCCAGCCCCCGGGCCATAGAACGGGGCAGTACCCGCAGGGCCAGCGATACGGGCGCTCCCTGCACCAGGGCCAGCGGGCCCAGCATACCCAGCAGGGCATGCTGGGCGGCGTGCCCGCGGAGGTCGTGGTGGGCAAACGCCAGGAAAGAGGGTGAAAGAGCGGCTCCGCAGAGCAGGCAGCCGACTCCAAAGGAAACGGTCCGCCCCGCACGCCAGGCTTTGCCCTGCTGCCGTGCCTGTACTACTGCCGTGCCGTAGGCGGCAAACACGCCGGCCAGCAGGAGCAGGGGAATGCCATACCCCGCCGGAAGCCCCGAGGTATCCGGCCGTTCGGCGTAACTGCATTGGAAGATCCAGTCGCTCATCGGTGAACGGTTTCTGCAGGGGAAGGGGTCGTGTGGCCGGCTTTCCGGTTCAGGAGGAGGCCTGCCAGCAGCAAGGCGACCGCAAACCCGTTCCAGGCAAAGTCGTAGGCCATCAGGTTAGGTACCCCGTAGCGGATCTGGTGCAGCTGCAGCACTTTATGGTCCACCAGTCCGTCGAAAAGCTGGAAGCCCCCGGCCCCGGTCAGAAACCCCGCCCAGGCCTTGCGCACGTACAGTCCGCCGTTCCGGCGCAGGTCAAGCAGCAGGAAAAAGGCCGCCACGATGGCCACGAGCTCGCCGGCGTGCAGCAGTCCGTCGGTAAGGAGGGCGACCTCGGTGGTGGAGCCGTCGTAGAAATGGTGCCAGGAAAGCAGCTGGTGGAAGATGATCTCGTCCACCGCCGCCATGATGCCGATCCCGGCCAGCAGGGCGGCGCGGAACGAACGGCCGCGGGCTGATGGCAAATCCTTGCTGTTCATGTGGAATTTAGGGACGTGGGAGCAAAAACTGTTCCCCGGGAGGATGTACGATTTACGATGTACGATGTACGAGGTAGCTGGCGCCCTGTTTGAGGGTTTGTTGTCAGGGCTGAA
>DATAGL010000529.1:0-5375 GCA_036263755.1 Chitinophagaceae bacterium
ATCTGCAACCCTTCAATAGGGGAGGTCAGCAGCACCTGGCCCCGCGCGGGAACGATATCGGCTTCCGGCAGGAGGTCTTTGGCAAAGGCATTGGTGCAGATGAGGATTTGTTCAGTTTCCAGCGGGGCCTCGGAATTTGTGTGTACCCGGAAACCTTTCTGCGACCGCTCATAACCCAGTACCTCCACCCGGTTGAGTACCTGGACCCCGCGCGCATGCACTTCGCGCAGCAGCGCGCGCAGCAATTTGCCTGAATGCAGGTATCCTTCTCCTTTGTTCAGCACCAGGTGGCGTACCCCGGCAAACCCGAACCGGTCATTTTCGGTATCGGCCAGCCGGTAGGTTCTTTTAGCACCGGTGATCTCCCGGAGCAGGGCATTGAGGTAGTCCATTTGCTGCTGCAGGCTGGAGGATTCCATGCCCTGGCAGTCCGTAAACAGCTCGTACCCGCCGCAGCGTTCAAAGTCGATCTTTCCCGGCTTGAAATATTTTTGGATCCGCTCCAGGCCCCGGTACCGCAGCTCCACCAGCTCCAACGTTTTTTCGGTGCCCATGGTTTTGATATCGTAGGCCAGCTCGCTGAGGGAGCCGAAGCAGGCAAAGCCGGCATTGCGGGTACTGGCCCCGGTCGGGATCAGGCCCCGGTCGATCACCGTCACCCGCAGGCGCGGGTTTTCCTTCACCAGCCAGAGGGCCGACCAGAGTCCGACAAAACCGCTCCCGATCACGATCACGTCCTGCGGAGCGAAAAACGTTTCTTTTTCCCAGATCGAAACCATACACAAAATATAAGGGGAAGGTAGGGCGTTTTAACGGTGCGTTAAGTTCTTTCCACCTATATTACCGTATAAATCTGACTTATGAAAAAATGGATACTTCTTTTGATGCTGGGTGCTTCGGTGCACCAGGCTTCCGCGCAAGGCTTTAAAAAGATCCTTAAATCAGCTACTTCCAAAGATACCGCTGCCGGCAGATCCGCTTCCGGCGTATTAAAAAGCATGACCGGCAAGGGCAGCTCCCTTTCCCAGGAGGAAATCGCCGGAGGCCTGCGGGAGGCACTGGAAGTAGGTGCCGGCCGGGCCGGCTCGCGGCTGAGTGCCGCGGATGGCTATTTTAAAGATGCCGCCCTGAAGATCCTGATGCCGGAAGAGGCGAAAAAGGCCGAGCAGACCCTCCGGCGCGCGGGTATGGGCAGGCAGGTGGACAATGCCATCCTTTCCATGAACCGGGCAGCTGAAGACGCAGCCAAAAGCGCAGCGCCCATCTTTGTTCAGGCCATTAAGGAAATGACCATTACTGATGCCCTGGGCATTCTCCGGGGCGGAGATTATGCCGCTACCGACTTTCTTAAAGGCAAAACCCTGGCCGCACTCACCAATGCCTTCCGGCCTTCAATTGAAGCTGCCCTGCAAAAGACGGATGCCACCAAACACTGGAACAGCGTGTTTACCGCTTATAACCAGTTCAGCCGGGAAAAGGTCAATACCGACCTGACGGCCTATGTAACCGAACGCGCTCTGGCCGGTCTGTTTCTGCAGCTCGGGCAGGAAGAACTGAAGATCCGCAAGGACCCGGTAGCCCGGTCGAGCGACCTGCTGAAGAAGGTGTTTGCGAATTGATGTTGATCAGTTGAATTGTTGAATAGTTGATTGGGGAAAGCCTGCAGGTTTGCTGCAGGCTTTTTCTTTGGAAATACGCAATACTCAATTCTCAATATTCAATGTTCAAGGGAAACAGGTAGTAGATTTATGCTATGCCAGTAGCAGTACCATATAAAATTTTCAAATAAGTATATGCCTCCGGAGCTCCTTTTCTCCTTCGCTCTGCGCGCAACCCACCCCAAAACTCAAACAAATGTTAATGCAACCCACTACCTTATGCAACCCCGTTCTTTCCCGCATCCGGATAAAAAACAGAAACATATGAAAAGCATTTTCCTCTTTTTCGCAGGCTTGTTCCTCAGCGCTGCAGCTATCAAAGCCCAAACGGTGAACCCTTTTTCGCGCACCATTGCCGTGACCGGCAGTGCCGAGATCGAACTGGTTCCGGATGAAATCTATGTAAACATCGTGCTCCGGGAATACGTGCGTAAAGGCAACACGAAGGTGGACCTCGAAAAAATAAAGGCAGGTTTCCGGGATGCTGCCCGGAAGGCCGGACTGGCCGATTCGCTGATTAGCATTGCCGCTTACGAAGGGTTCGACCCCCTGGCATGGAAGCGGAAGAAAAAGGAGACGCCTGACCTGCTGGCTTCTATAACCTACCAGGTGAAATTCCGCAACGCACCGCAAATGGATGCCCTGGTGGAAACGCTGGACGATGAAGCCACGCAAAGCTTTCATATCGTACGCGTAGCGCACAGCCGCATGGAAGAATACCGGAAAACGCTGAAAATGGAAGCGATCCGGGCGGCCAAGGCGAAAGCGGAATACCTGGCCGGGGCCATCGGCGAAAAGATCGGTGTGGCCGTTACCCTGGAGGAGCCGCGGGAGTTCGGTATTCCTTATCCGGTGCCGGTGATGAGTAATACAATGATGCGTAATGAGGTCTCTATGGACGCATCTGCCGGGGTTGCCGAACCTTTGGACTTCAGGAAGCTGAAGCTGCGTATGGAAGTGGGGGCCACCTTTGCCCTGCAGTCCTGAACGGGCTTCAGTAACCGAAAAGCATGCCTCCGGTAACGTTTTGCCGGAGGTACGCTTTTTGAGGAATATCTTCATTGCCTAACCGAAAAGCTACCAATGAAGATATTGGCTTTGCTGCTATTCCTGCTGCTGCTTTGCACCGGAGGAGCCGTGGCACAAAAACGCACCATCACGCTGAAATGGGCGCCCACCGGCCTGGTGGCGGGCAACATAGCGCTGCAGGGCGAATACCGCTTTGCGGAGCGGCGGTCGCTGACCGCCAAGATCGGAGTCCCGCTTTCCACCCGCCATATGCTGGAATATGAAGGCAAAGATGCGGATTTCGACATGCGGGCTTTTTCCTTCCTGGCGGGTTACCGGATGTATTTTTCGCGCAAGAACCTGCAGGGCTTTTACCTGGAGCCCTTCTTCAAATACGTGCACCATTCGAGCGAAGGCCTCGGAGCCGGCGAGCTGGCCCTGCGGGACGTGGCCTTCCAGTTCACCAACGATTACAATGGCCTGGGGGTAGGCGCACAGCTGGGCGTTCAGTTCCTGGTGCGCAAACGCCTGGCCATTGACCTGTTCTTCCTGGGTCCGGAGATCAATTCCGCGCGCAACAACTTCCGCGCGGTGGAGGTTTCCAGCGCCCTTCCCTGGAATGATATCGAAGCGGCCGAAGCCCGGCGCGACATCCACGCATTCCTCGATCAGTTTCCCTTCCTGGGGAATCGTACCGACATGATGGTGGACAAGACCAACCGGATGGTGGCCGCCGATTTCAAAGGCCTTCTGCCCGGCTGGAGAGCAGGCGTGTCGTTTGGTGTGGCGTTTTGAGTTTTGTTTCGCGCAGAACTAAGGAGAAAAGGAGCAATGCAGGTAACAGCTTCTTTACATATCAAAAGCGTATACGAAATGTATAAAAACCAGATACGGGTATCAAAGACGTTAGCTAAACAACCTCTATCAAAAGAAAAAGCCTGCAATACTGCAGGCTTCCTATAAACATATCAATTTATCAACTCATCCGCATGTTTGCACATCTGCACACTTGCACATTAGCACATTTTCCCTACAGGTGAATCGCCTCGCCATACGCCACTTCGATTGCATCTTTGATGCTTTCGGAAATGGTCGGGTGGGGGTGGATGGCGTTCAGCACTTCATGGTAGGTGGTTTCCAGCTTGCGGGCCACTACGGTCTCCGCGATCATTTCGGTAACGTTGTAGCCGATCATGTGGGTGCCGAGCCATTCCCCGTACTTTGCATCAAAGATCACTTTCACGAAGCCTTCTCCGTGGCCGGCAGCGGATGCCTTTCCGGAAGCGCTCAGGGGGAACTTGCCCACCTTGATCTCGTAGCCGGCTTCCTTTGCCTTTTTCTCCGTGAGGCCAACCGAGGCGATCTCGGGAGAGCAATAGGTACAACCCGGTACGTTGCCGTAATCGAGGGGCTCGGGCTGGTGGTGGTATTTCTTTTCGTTGTAACCGATGTATTCAGCGCAGATGATGGCTTCTTTCGAAGCTACGTGCGCCAGGGCCTGGCCCGGGACGCAGTCACCGATGGCATAAATGCCCGGTACATTGGTCTGGTAGTATTTGTCCACGGAAATCAGTCCGCGCTCGGTTTTGACACCCAGCTCTTCGAGACCTAATCCTTCGATGTTGGCCTGAACCCCCACGGCACTAAGCAGTACATCGGCTTCCAGGGTCACCTCACCGCTGGCGGTTTTTACGGTAGCTTTTACTCCGTTGCCGGAAGTGTCCACCTTCGTTACCTCGCTGGAGGTCATGATTTCAATGCCCTGCTTTTTAAAGCTTTTTTCCAGTTCCTTGGAGATATCCTCATCTTCAACCGGAACGATCTTCGGCATGAACTCAACGATGGTCACCTTGGTGCCCATGCTGTTATAGAAGTAGCCGAACTCCACGCCAATGGCGCCGGAACCGACCACGATCATGCTTTTCGGCTGCTGGGGCAGGTTCATGGCCTCGCGGTAGCCAATGATCTTTTGGCCGTCGATGGGCATGGCGGGCAGCTGGCGGCTGCGGCCGCCGGTGGCCACGATGATGTGTTTTGCTTCAATGGTCTGCTTTGTGCCGTCAGCGGCGGTTACTTCCACCTTACCGCGGCCGGTGAGCTTACCGGTGCCGCTGATCACGTCGATCTTGTTCTTGCGCATGAGGAACTGAACACCCTTGCTCATTTTGTCGGCCACGCCGCGGCTGCGCTTCACCACGGCCCCGAAGTCGTGCTGGCCGGTGGCTTCGATCCCGAACTCCTTTGCATGCTTGATGTATTCATATACCTGGGCGCTTTTCAGAAGGGCCTTTGTGGGAATGCAACCCCAGTTCAGGCAGATCCCGCCCAGGCTCTCTCGTTCGATAACGGCTGTCTTAAATCCTAACTGTACGGCGCGGATGGCGGCCACATAACCGCCGGGCCCGCTGCCAATAACGACTACATCGTAAGGCATAATGCGTAATTTTTAATTTCTTCCTGCAGGCAGCAGGAAGGAGGGATGTTTGATTTCCGGTTTAACAATGGCCGCCGGACGCTCCTGGGAACACCGGCGTAAAACGCGAGGCGAAGCTAAATGAAATTGAAGAAAGTGCAATAAACCGGCCCCGGGGGCGGCCCGGGATTTGTACCCTGCTTCCGGTAAAGGGTACCCTGTATGCAGGCAACTATGTACTTTCATGCTGAAGACTTTCGCGATTGGATCGAGGACCTGGCCCTGGCCGGGCGGGA
>DATAGL010000530.1:0-2187 GCA_036263755.1 Chitinophagaceae bacterium
GCTCAGACCGATTGCCTTCGCTGTTCAAATCTGTCATTGCGGTCTAAAGCAACGGATACGATTTCAAAGTAGAATTTAAACAGAGGGACTAACCTGGGTATCCTGCACTGTGCTGCATGATTCACGCAATTTCGGGGATGCTTTTTCCTGTGCGATGGATGGCTAAAGAGGCGGCTTTTCAGTCAATATAACCAAAGGCTTCGAATCCGGAGGAACCGCGCCTTTTGAAGCGGGTAGGTATGCAGTGGGCGCATTTGCAGTTCCGCCAGCCTGGCCGGGGAATATAAAGTTGCATAACAAACCGAAAGAGGGCAGCAGGGATTTTGCTGCCATGGCCGGAAGGCCTTGATCGCACAAGTGGCTCATTTTTGGTTTTCAACGAACTCGTTCAACGTAAAATATTCCTCGGGTCGAAACGTATCCAGCTTGCGTAAATACGCACGGTAATCATCGGGAGGTTGAAGCCGTCTTTGCTTCCCGGTTTTGAGAGCTGTAATAAATTCATGCATCTTGGCCGATGCTCCGAATTCGCCAATCATTATTCCTCTTCTGATCGGTAAATTCCCGATTACCGAGAAATGGCCCGGCAGGAGGCTGTCGCGTACATATTGAGCGTCCAGGGCTTTTTCATAGCCTTGTGCGTTCAATGAACTTTCAATCTTTCTGCCAAAACACCTCCTGTTACTCATTGAATCTATTTCCGGTTTTTGCGTCGATTCGTAATCGGTCAATAGCAGGCCGTACCAAATACCACCTTCGTCTTTGGAAAGATCATGAACAATCGCCACGCCGTAATGGAATGAGTCAATCCGGAATGCAAGGCAATCCCCTTCTTTATACATAAGCTTATCTCCTTCAGGTGACAGATGTTTTGGAAAGTTAGAAGCGGTGTTTGCTCCACAACTGATCAGCAAAATAATGATCGGGTACAATAGGTGGATCGTCATAAATGAAGTAGGCTGATTAAAAACCAGAAGGTCACTGTTCAAGTTATCCGGCCTATGAGTGTCATGGTTCCGCACATACCTGCCGTTTCGCCGTCCGGGCGTATTCCACCTATGGAACAGATTTGGAATGGTAGTCATCTTGCAAGGCAAAATACAGCACGCCCGCTACACAATGAGGAATACAGGCATGAATGATTTTGCCCTACACCTGATCACCTACCCAGTTGCTGTTCCAAAATGGCCAGTACGCTTTCCGTTTTGTCCCCGAACAGTGGCCCGGCCCAGCGATCGGCATCCGAAAACTGCTCCAGCAGCAGGAACAAGGCAAATCCTTCATCCTGCGACCAGTTGTTTTTACCCCTCCTGACGCCCTGGATCGCTACCGGTGCCGGCAAGGCGGCGCCTTTTTTATGAATGAGCCAGCGGTACATCGTGTACTGACCCAGGCCTTCCATCGTCAGGAAAAGGGCATCAATATCTTTCAAGGCTTCGTACCTGTTCGTGAAGAACCGGTGGTGGCGGGTCTGCAAAAGATCCAGGCCTGTTTTGATCCCGGATCGTTTCGCCGCTTTGTCCCTTTCCGGCACAGCCACATAAAATGCAGTGACTTCCCGGTTGTACAGGGAGGTATAGGCGGAATCATTTTTGAAGAGGTCCTGCACAATGTCGTCGGAAAACTCCTTTCCGAAAGTATCCTTTCGTTCCAGTTCCGTGATCCTTTTCCCGAAATTCTGCACCTGTTGGGAATGAGAGAACTCATGAAGAAATACGCCGGTAATTAAGTTTTCGGTTCCCAGCTCCCGGCTGGTTACGCCTGCCGTATGCCAGAACCGGGGCAGGGGCATCACAAAAAAGGCTTTCCCTTCTGCACCCGGCAGCCCCGAGGCAAACGACATCAGTCCAACCGGAAGGCGGCTTTTATCCGGCAGGGTGATGGAATCCTTATGCAATGCTTTCCTCCAGACAAATCGGCGATGGAGCAATTCCGGTCCTTTCACCACTTCGCCTTCCGGAACGGAAACGGGTGACGTGGAGTACACATACTGTTCATCAAAAAACACGAATTCCGTAGGTGTGAACCGGTCCAGGTGATAAACGTCCTTGCTGATCAGTTCCCAGGCGTCAAACCACCTGCTGACACTATTGTAGAAATGGGAATCGGATACCGGCACTTCCTGCCGGGCAAAACCCGGATGGCTAAGCAGGATAAATAAAACAAGTGTTACAATTCTAAGTTTGT
>DATAGL010000531.1:0-3666 GCA_036263755.1 Chitinophagaceae bacterium
CTGACCGGCTCCTTCCGAGGAGTTCCATAAAAAAAGCCGGACCTCCTGGGGTCCGGCTTTTTTATCCGGGAAGTGCTTGTGATTACTTTACCTGCATCCGGGCGGCTGCCATTCGTTTGTGCTTAAAGGTTATACCTGCACCATCCGCTCCACGGCCCAGTACATGGCTACCAGGGCAATGAGGCCCGAAAGCGGGTACACCAGCGCCTTGCGGTACCGCACCTGGTTCCGGAAAGGATACACCAGCAGTCCGTATACAACGGCAATGACCGCAGCCTGCCCGAGCTCCACGCCCACGTTGAAGGACAGGAGCGAAGTAAAGAAGGCATTGCGCGGCAGGCCGGTTTCGTTGAGGGCGCTGGCAAAGCCCAGTCCGTGAATGAGGCCGAACAGGAAGACGATGCCGAGGCGCCAGGGCTTCAGTTCCGTCAGCAGCAGGTTTTCCACCGCTACGAAAACGATGGACAGGGCAATGATGGGCTCCACCAGGTTGCCCGGCAGGGTAATGATGTTCTGCAGGCTCAGGGCCAGCGTAATGGAATGCGCCACGGTAAATGCCGTAGCCTGCCATAAAATGGTCTTCAGGTTCCGGCCCAGGAGGCAAAGGGCTACCACGAACAGGATGTGGTCCAGCCCTTCGGGAATAATGTGCTCGAAGCCCAGCTTCAGGTAAAAGGAGGCCACTTCGGTGACCGGCGCTTTTTCGAGTACATAATTCACGGTATGGGCCCAGAGCGGACCGGCCGCCAGCAGCAGCAGGCCGATGCAGAGCAGTTTTTTCAGCGGTTGCGGGGAGGAGCGTTTCATATGCAGTTTATAAGGTGGTGAACAGGCGGGACGCTTCTTCTTTCAGCAGGGGGTCGATGTTCGGATCGTTCCGGAGGCCCTGGGCCAGGAGGCGCTTTGCCTCGGCCTTCTGCCCGGCGCCGGCATACACCAGGCCCGCCCGCAGCAGCAGCACGGGGTCCCCGCTTTTGGTCCGCAAGGCGGCCTGCATATAGGGAAGGGCTTCGGCGGCCGCTCCTTTTTTGTAGTATACCCAGGCCAGGAGGCTGTTCATGTCGATATTCTTCGGGCGGCGGTTGTATTCGGCGAGGGCATGCGCCAGTGCTTTCCGGGGTTCACCGGCCAGCACCCAGGCAGCGGCGAGCTCGCCGTCGGCATAGTGCCCGGCATCGTCCTCGCTGCCCGCTTCTTCGGCGTGCGTCTGGTAGGCCCTGATCGCTGCTTCCACCTGTTCTTTTGCTTTTTGCGGCTGGTTCAGGAGGGCATAAGCGGTGCTTTGCCCAAGGAGAAATTCAGGGTCCGGAACGCTGGCATACGCCTGCCGGAAATGGGCCAGGGCTTCGGTGTATTTTTTCCGTCCCAGTTCCAGCCGGCCCAGCCCGGCCAGCGCGTAGGCGTAGCCCGGACGGTCCGACAAGGTGACCGCATACGCTGTTTCGGCCTCTTGCCGGTTGCCCTGCAGTTCGTACAGGCGGCCCAGCTGCACCCGGGCCCAGGAGGTGGGCTCGTCGCCGTCCAGACCGGCGGTGACGGCGGCCTGCATCGCTTCGGTGGCGCCGGGCAGGTCGCCGTGGAGCTCGCGCAGGTAGGCAATGCGGCTGAAGGAACGGAGGTCGGGCCGGATATCGACCATCTTCTGGGCGTCTTCCACGGCCTGTTCATAATGGCCCAGTTCGACGTTGGCGTCTACCAGCATGCCGTACACGTTGGAGTTGTAGGGGCTGCGCGCCAGAGCGGCGCGGGCCGTGGCCAGTCCTTCGGCAAAATGGTGCTGCGACAGCTGCAGCGTGGCCTTCAGGGCCAGCGCTTCAAACAGGGCCGGATCACGTTCCAGTACGCCGTTGATCTGCTTCAGGGCGGCGGCATCGTAAAAGGCATACTGGCCGGTGACGCGGGCTTCCTGCAGGTACAGGGCGGCCAGCTGAAGCGACGAGCGGTTGTCTTCAGGGTTGCGGCGCACGTTGCCGATGAGGCGCTCGGCGGTGCTGCGCACCGTGGCCCATTCCGGAAGCTCGGCCAGCGGGCCGGTTCTTTCTTTCAGGCCAAAGATGGTATCCTTCTGCCGCTGCTGCCCCTGCTGGTAACGTACCACCACAAACGCAGAAGCACCCACTAGGAAAAGGACTAGAAGAAGGTAGGTAAATCTTTTTTTCATACAGAGCTGTTTGAGCAGGAAAAAAATGAGCCCGCTCGGTTTCCCCTGCGGGCTCATTGCAATAACGGTTTACTCTTTTACGATCCGTACATTTTGTGCGGCCACGCCGTTCTTATGGGCGGCTACGAAGTACACGCCCTGGGCCATGCCTTTTGTATTCCACTGCACGCTGTAGGTGCCGGGTTCATGCTGCCGGTTCACCAGCACCTTCACGGGCTGGCCGGCCGCATCGAATACCGAAATGCGCACGTGCGAAGCTTCCGACACGCGGTACCGGACGGTGTTGTTGTCGGCTACCGGGTTGGGTGCGGCAGACAGGATGAGCTCAGGAGCCGAAAGACCGAGGGGTTTCGGTGCTTCGCTGATGGAGCCGATCTTGGTGGCCGTCTGTTCCATGTCGTCGTCGCTGCAATAGCAATTATGCTTTGCCGACCAGGGTCCCTGGATGAAGGGGAAGCGGGGCCGGAAGGCCGTGTCGTTCTTCTCAACGCCTGTGGTGTAGCTGAGCACGTCCACGAGGTCCTGCGTCACCGGGCTCGGGCTGCTGCCGGGGATATAGTCGTCGTACCAAAGGCCGATAGCCGCCAGTACCACGCCGCTCACGGCCTGCAGCTCGATCCGCGTGATGTCGTCCTCCAGCCTTCTGCCGTTGGGGAAGCCGTCCATGTTGGGGATGTACTGCAGGTCCTTCGTTTTATTGAACCGGGGATCGGTAAGTCCCAGCACGGCCGCCTGCACCAGTCCCAGCGAACTGAACTCGGGGTCGTCGCGCTTGGTAACGGGCACCGCCATGTTCAGGCGCAGCATGTCGCCGCCGTTGGGCAGGAAGTTGGAGATGAAGGGTTTACCGGCCGCCAGGGGATTGCCGCCTTTCTGGACCGCCAGCTGGTAGGGCCGCAGGTTGGGCACACCCGTATGGAAAATCGGCCAGATGTCCACGGAGCGCGGCTTGCCGGGGCCGGGAAGCAGCAGGTCGGGGAAGGCACCAAGGGCGGTTCCGTTCAGGGCGGCATTTCCTTTCAGGGGGAATAATCCGTCCTGGTAGTTACCGAAGCCGAAGGCGCCCAGGGATTTTTTCTGGATGCGCAGCTGCTTGAAGGCCGGAACGGCCTTGGCCAGCTGGGCTTCATCCATGTACAGGGCCAGCTCGGGGTTGTAGAAGTACTCGCCGAACTTGTCCAGGTTGGCCAGGTCCTCGTAAGGGGTGAGTGAATTCCACAGGTCTTTCTGCCCGAAGGGAATGATGGCCTCGTTGGTCAGGGGCATGCCGAGGCGCGATACCTGTACCCAGTTGCCGGAGTGGGTGCGCGTGCCATCGGTGTTCAGCACCCGCATGGACTGCCGGCTGGCGGAAGCCCACACGCCGATCACGAACTCGGGGTCCAGGATGTTCTTCGCCTGCAGGTAGTCCTTGCCGTCTTTCTGCAGGGTTTTGATGGGGACGTCCAGCACGATGGTGTTCACGTTCAGGCAGGCGAGCCCGTCCTGGGGCCGGCCGTTCTGGC
>DATAGL010000532.1:0-6361 GCA_036263755.1 Chitinophagaceae bacterium
CGTTGCGGGCCGTGGACCCCGGATCCAGGGTGGCACCGGTCCACATGAGGTGGCTCAGCCCTTTGATGTCCGGATTCTCGGGGTGCACGAAGGTGTATTGTTCATTGATGCGGCGGCGGCATTCGCGGCTCCAGGAAATAAGCTGGTCGGCCGTATGGTGCTCCAGCCCGGCGAAGTGCTCCTGGGGGTCCACGATGGCGTAAAAATTCCCGCCGTAGGCCACGTCGAAGCGCACCGTGCCGAGGCCGGGACAGTCCACTTCCAGTCCTTCGGCCGCCAGGTAGGCGGGCACGTTGGTCAGCTTTACCGATTCCACTTTGGCCCCGCGTTGCCGGTACTTGATCAGCACGAGGCCGGCCGGTGCTTCCATGCGCAGGAGGCCCGGCGTTTTCGGCGTCACGAGGTTTTCTTCGATGGCGATGGTGATGGTGCCGATGGTGCCGTGCCCGCACATGGGCAGGCAGCCGCTGGTTTCAATGAACAGCACGCCCACGTCGTTGGCTTCATCGGCCGGCGGGTACAGGATGCTGCCGCTCATCATATCGTGCCCGCGGGGCTCGAACATCAGGCCTTTGCGGATCCAGTCGTATTCGGCCAAGAAGTGCAGCCGGCGTTCCATCATGGTGCGACCCTCGAGGCGCGGTCCCCCGGCGGCCACCAGCCGCACCGGGTTGCCGCAGGTATGGGCATCAATGCAATAAAATTTTCGTACTGCCATGTCGGGTGAGAGGGTTGAATGTAGATAGCGGAACCGTTGCTTCAGGCGATGCCGGCCGGCGCGGCCGGCTGCAGCTGCCCGTAATCGGGCAGCTCGGGGCGCAGGGCCAGGGCCTCCCGGATCACCGACAGCACCTGCGCGCGCTCGGGGCCGGCCAGCTTCAGCCGCGGCGCCCGCACTTCCTCGGTACCGATGCCGGTGGCTGCCGCTGCCAGCTTGATGTACTGCACGAGCTTCGGGTGAATGTCCAGCTCCAGCAGGGGCAGGAACCAGCGATAGATCTTCAGGGCCTCGGCATACCGCCCGGCCTGCACGAGGCGGTAGATGGCCACGGTTTCGCGCGGGAAGGCATCCACCAGCCCGGCCACCCAGCCGTCGGCGCCCATGACCAGGCTTTCCAGGGCCAGGGGGTCCACGCCGCAGAGGATGCGGAAGCGGCTGCCAAAGCGATTGATCATGCGCGTTATATTGGAAATGTCGCGGGTGGATTCTTTCACGGCCTGTATGTTCGGCAGCCCGGCCAGGGATTCGAACATGTCGGGCGTCACCATGATCTTATAGTCCACGGGGTTGTTGTAGATCATGATGGGCAGCCCGGTGTTCTGCGCCACGGTGGTAAAGAACTGCACCGTTTCTTCCTCGTCGGCCTTGTACCGCATGGGAGGCAGCAGCATGAGCCCGTCGGCCCCCGTGGCTTCGGCCGCCCGGGCGGCTTTCACCGCGGCACGGGTGGAGCCTTCGGCTATATTCATGATCACCGGTACCCGGTTGCCGGCCAGCTCCTTCGTATACAGCAGCAGGTCTCTTTTTTCTTCCGGCTCCAGGGTGCTGGCCTCGCCGAGGGAACCGCCCAGGATGATGCCGTCGACGCCGGCTTCCAGCTGCGCAGTGATGTTGGTCCGGAATGTGTCGAAATCCAGTGTGTCGTCTTCCCGGAAAGGCGTCAGCACGGCCGGGTACACGCCGGTCCATTGTACAGTACTCATGGCAACGATTTTAGATGAAGGATCATTCCCGGGTAAGGGCAGTTCTTTTTGTGCTCGCCAACGCAGGCGAAAGCCATACACCCGCCCCAGCCCGGTTCTGTACGTACAATTTATGCAATTCCGGGACACGGCACGCCCGCAGCCCCGAACGCTGAAAGAAAGGCTGATTTCCGGGAACGGGCCGCCTGCAGGCTACCCGGGAAGAAGGAGCACCGTCATCGTTTTGGGACCGTGGGCGCCGAGCACGAGCGACTGTTCGATGTCGGCGGTCTTGGAAGGGCCGGCGATAAAGGCCCCGAACCCATAATCGGCCGAGCCGATGCGCGCATAGGCGGCCTGCATGTGCGGTACAATGTCGCGCACGGAAAGCAGGGCCACCAGGTGTTCGCAGATGAACGGCAGCACGCGGATCTTCAGCTCCGCTTCCGTGACCCATACGGCGCCGTTCTCGGCCACGCCGAAGGCCGGCCGGATGAGGGCCACCTCCACGTCTTCGAGCGAGCGGTGGACCGTGGCTTCGGGGTCGTGCAGGTAATGGGCCGCCACGACCGGGTCGGCCGACACCACGCGGCGGGCTTCGGGAAAGAGTTCCCGGAGTACGGCCGGCAGGTCTTCCCCGGGCGCCAGCACCCGGGCCTGGCCGCCGATGCCCTGCAGGGAGGCCGCGAAGCGATCGGCGCTGCTTTCCCCCGGCGGGGGCGCGTAGCGTTCCGGCAGCGGGAGAAATTCCGGCTGGCTCTTTCTGACGGCGGACAGGATCCGTTCCCTACTGTTCATGTTTTGTCCCCCTGTTTTTAAGATACCATTCGGTAAAGGATTCTTTGGGCGGTGCGGGCAGGTCGCGCTGCCGGTACCAGGGATTGAACCGGTTGTTCACCAGCCCGGGCATCAGCCGCATGAGCCAGCGGCCGGTTTTGCCGGCGCGGCGGAACAGGGCCGGTTTCGACAGGGTGGCCGCCATCGCCCTCATGGCCAGGTCCTTGGATTTCGGCTGCAGTCCTTCTTCGGTCAGCACCTGCCGCCAGCGGTACAGCTGTTCGTGGATGTTGATCTTGACCGGGCATACGTTCGTGCAGGAGCCGCAGAGGGTGGAGGCAAAGGGCAGGTCCCTGTATTTCCGCATGTCGAGGTTGGGCGCGAGGATGGAGCCGATGGGGCCCGCCACGGCGGTATGGTAGCTGTGGCCCCCGCTGCGGCGGTACACCGGGCAGGTATTGAAGCAGGCGCCGCACCGGATGCACTTCAGCGCGTTGCGGAAATCTTCCCGCCCCAGCTGGGTGCTCCGGCCGTTGTCCACCAGTACGATGTGCAGCTCCTGGCCGGCCCGGGGCTTTCTGAAGTGGCTGGAGTAGGTGGTGACGGGCTGCCCGGTAGCGCTGCGGGCCAGGAGGCGCAGGAACACGCCCAGGTGCTCCCGTTGCGGGATCAGCTTTTCAATGCCCATGCAGGCAATGTGCACGTCGGAAAGGTGCGCGCCCATGTCGGCATTGCCTTCGTTGGTGCACACCACGAACTCGCCCGTTTCGGCCACGGCGAAGTTGACGCCCGTAATGGCCACGCGGCGGGTCAGGAATTTTTCGCGCAGGTGCACCCGGGCGGTATGGGTGAGGAAGGCCGGGTCGATGACGCCTTCGGGGGAGCCGAGGTGGCGGTGAAACAGTTCGCCGATCTCTTCTTTTTTCCAGTGGATGCAGGGGAGCACGATATGGCTGGGCGCTTCTTCCGCCAGCTGCACGATGCGCTCGCCCAGGTCGGTGTCGATCACGTCGATGCCCTGCGCTTTGAGGTATTCGTTCAGCCCGCATTCCTCGGTCAGCATCGACTTGCTTTTCACCAGCTGCTGCACGCCCCCGCCTTTGAGGATGCTGTGCACGATGGCATTGTGCTCCTGCGCATCGGCGGCCCAGTGCACCTGCACGCCGTTGGCAATGGCCTGCCGCTCGAAGGCCTCGAGGTAACCGCCCAGGTTCGATAAGGTATGTGCTTTGATCTGAGAGGCCTGCTCGCGCAGGGCTTCCCATTCTTCGCCCAGCGACCAGGCGGCCTTGTCGCGCTTCTGGCGGATCCACCAGAGGGTTTCGTCGTGCCAGTCCACGCGCGCCTCGTCGCGGTTGAACCGGGCGGCCAGCGCTGCATGATCCATTCCGTTCCTTTGCTCCATATCGTTGCTGCTTCCGTGGTTTGTTGAAGAAATTATTCCGGTGTCAGCCGGCAATGAGGAGCTCGGCAATGTGCTTTACTTCCACCCGGCTTTGCTGCCGTTTGAGGATGCCTTCGAGGTGCATGAGGCAGCTCATGTCCACCCCCGTAATCACGTCGGCGCCTCCCCCGGTATGGTCCCGCACGCGGTCCCTGCCCATCTTTACCGACACGGCTTCCTCCTGCACGCAGAAGGTACCGCCGAACCCGCAGCATTCATCGTTCCGCTTCAGGTCCACCAGCTCCAGCCCTTCCACCATCCGGAGGAGCTGCACGGGCTTGGAAAAGGGGGGCGCTACGAGCTCGGACATCTGCGACAGGTGCAGGCCCCGCTGGCCGTGGCAGCTCTGGTGCAATCCCACCTTACCCCGGAAGCGCGCGCCGAGCTCCTTTACCTGCAGCACGTCCACCAGGAATTCCGTCAGCTCGAAGATACGCTGCCGGATCGCGGCGGCTTCTTCCTCCGCTCTTTCGGCGTGCAGGTGTTCCCTGATGTGCAGGGTGCAGGAGCCCGAGGGGCAAACGATATAATCGAAGCCGGCGAAGTTCCGGGTGAACAGGGCGCTGCAGCCCCCGGTGAGCGATTCGTAGCCGGAGTTGGCCATGGGCTGGCCGCAGCAGGTTTGCCCCGTTGGATATACCACGGTGCAGCCGAGGCGCTCCAGGAGCGTCAGGGTAGCGATGGCTACCTGCGGGTAGAACTGGTTGACATAACAGGGAATGAACAGGGCAACTCTCATACGGTAACCGAATAGGGATGGGCGTAATAGCGCAGGTCCACAAGGCCGGCGGGCAGGGGCCCCGGGTTCCAGTGTTCATGGATCGCCAGCGCCGCACCCAGCGCGGAGGCCTGGGCCATGGAGGCCGCAAACACTTCCTGGCCGGGAAAAGCGGCGGCCAGCAAATGCATATAAACCGGATTTTTACCAAAGCCCCCATCCACAAAGATGCGCTTTACGCCGGAATCCTGTACCACCAGGGAAGTGGAGGCGGCCTGCTGCGCGATAATGTCGCGCAGGAGCTGGTGGTACGCTTCCTCGTAGGAGGCAAAGGAGGACAGGTCGCGGCCGGGAAAGGCGGAAGGCGTGGTACCGCCGCTGAAGTCCGCCCCGGACAGCTCCCCGCCGGGCCATTTTTCTTCGAGGCGCCGGATGAGCTCCGGCTGGCAGGCTACCCCCTTGTACCGGTCTTCGGTCGTTCCGAACCAGGCACTGATCCTTTTCGTCTGCTCTTCATGCTCCTGGCCGGCAAAGAGCCGCGCCGCCTTTACCGCCTTGCCCTGGAAGCTGAGGTAGCAGAGGCATTCTTTTTCCAACTCCCCGGCCGTCAGGGGACGCTGGTTGAACGGATTCAAGGAGATGCACCAGGTACCGGTGGAGATGAGCAGGAAGGGCTCCGGGAAAGAGGCGAGGTAGGGAATGAGGGCCGCCGAGCTGTCGTGCAGGCCGACGCCGGCGGGAATGCTTTCCCCCTTCCCGGTCCCCTCCACGACCGTATGGCCCGGGACCACGGGGGCGAACTTCCGGTGCAGCTCCTCGCGGTATACCCAGTCGTGGTAATCGCCTTTGCGGAAATCCCAGAGATGGGTATGGCACCCGAGGCTGGTGATGTCGGTGTACGCCTGCCCGGTGACCAGGTAACTGAGGTATTGCGGGAGGTGCAGCGACCAGCGGACCTGAGCGTACACGTCCGGGCGGTGGTGCTTGAGCCAGTAGAGCTGCAGGCCGGAATTGAGGTACCCAAGCACCGGCGAAGCCAGTTCCCGGGCCAGCGTGGCCTCCCCGCCGTAGGTGTGGTAAAACTGCCGGTGCAGCGCCGCCGGGTAGGGCTTCAGGTAGTTGTACAACGGCGTCAGCGGCCGCCCGTCGTTGCCTACATGGACCAGCGAAGCGCCATAGGCCGAAAAGTTGACCGCCTGCACGGAAAAACCATCGAGGTTGAGCAGGCGCCGGTACGTCTCTTCCACCCAGGCGGACAATACGTTCACGTCTTCGCAGGGAAAGCCCTCCTCGTCTTCGGTGAGGGTAAGCTGCACGGTCTCTTCGCGGACGATCCGGTAGTGCCGGTCGAAGAGGAACCATTTTTTATTGGTCTTGCCGATATCGAATACGGCTATTACCGGTTGTGCATGCATGTGGGTAAAGAAGGGCTTCGTGAATTTATAATCCCGTGGCCACGGCCTTGGCCCCGCGCCCGGCAATGAGCGCCTTCCGGATGCCCCGGTAGCGGTAGGTGTGCAGCGGGTCGAGCACGCCGCCGGCGCGCAGCCGGGCCTCGGCCACCAGCGGACGCACGTCGGTGCGGAAGGCCGCCTGCAGCTCCTCCTGGGCCCGCACCACGTCGTTCTCCTCGCGGGCGGCTTCCAGCGCGCGGGTGTCCACCAGCAGGGCCTGTGCATAGGCGATCTTGATGGCTTCCACCGATTGCAGGAGGTCTTCCAACGGGTCCTTCACATTGT
>DATAGL010000533.1:0-10706 GCA_036263755.1 Chitinophagaceae bacterium
TTCATTGGTCGTCACCGCTACCGAATCTACCTTTTCCCCGTTGGCATCGGTGAGGAAGATCGTCAGTTGCCGGCCGTTCAGCGGCCGGATATCCCTGGCTTTTCCCCCCACCACCAGGCCTTTGAAATGGAGCAGCTGTCCGGGGCGGTACAGCGAACGGTCGGTATAAAAAAAGCTCTGGTGCCGGTCGGGTGCTTCCTGGGGTGCCGGGTAGTCCGGATGATAATAGAATTGGTTATGATGCTGGAACAGCCGGTCTTCCCCGTGGCGCAGGTCGAGGAGGTAAGGCTGGTTAGCCAGGCGGCCGGCAGCTCCCCGGTTGATCTGTACGCGCCCGTTCTTGTCCGCCGAAAACGTAGGACCCGCTTGCCGGTGGAACCGGCGCCGCTCGTAATCGTAGGTCCGGTGGATCACCTGGGCGGTGGCGCCGGAAAGGGGTTGCCCGGTACGGCGGTGCAGCAGGAAAATAAGGTCGTCTTTCTGCACGTAGGCAATATTCGAGACATGGAATGCCTGGGTTCCGACCAGACCGCGGCCGGGACGGAATGAAGCATCTTCCGAAGCCAACAGGTAATAGGCCCCCTGGGGCAGGGCATCGATCTTTATTTCCACCGAATGCTCCTGCAGGTCGCCGGCGGGAGGCAGCGCCTGTTCCCAGTTGCGAAGGACCGGTTCAGCCAGCAGGGCTTTCCACCAGGCTTCGCTGCCGGGGCCTTCGGGCGCTTCCAGCTGTGCGGGGCCGGCTTTCACGAGGCGGAAAAACAGGCGGCTGTTATTGCGGTAGCGGACCAGCGCCCGGAACGGCTGGCCGGGCAGGTTCACCCCTTCCAGTTCAAACGAAAAAGAGGTACTGTTCAGTTCCTGGAGCAGGTTATAGGCGTTGGCCCAGCCTGCTGCATTTTTAATGGCCGCGGTGCTGCTGTCACGCACCACCGGTTCCAGGATTTCCTTTGCTTTTATGCGGGCCCACCGGTGGGTGGTGTCGCCCAGGGGCTGGTAAGCGGCTGCCTGCTGTTCATAGGTCAGGGCCAGCAGGTAATGGGCCTGCAGGGCTTCGGGGTGGCGTCCGTACCCGGCCATCGCTTCTTCCAGGGCGGCCCGGTACCATTCCGGCTTTTCCGCCGCGCGGCTCTCGCTGTATACATATTGGAGGCGCTGCAGGTCTGCGTCGATCAGGGCGTCTTTCTGCGGGTCGTCCAGGTGCAGCCGGATCAGTTCCTGGTAAAGGAGCAGGGCTTTCTGTTGCAGGGAGAGGCTGTCTTTTGTTACAAAGGCCGCCCGGGCAAATGCTGCTGCCGGCAGGAAGGCCTCCGGCCCGGTGATCTCAAACGCGTAGGCCGGCCGCTGCAGGTCGCGGTCGCCGCTTTTGAAATAGGGGAGCGCCCGGTGGGCCAGCAGGTCAAACAGCGTGGGGCGCAGGTGACGCAGGTTGCCCCGGATGATCAGGGGATCGAAAGGCTCAAGGCGCGTGCGCTGTAGCAGGGCTTTCGGTTCCAGCGACTGGAGAAAGAGCGCGGAGATTTTCTGGTGAAAATCGGAGGTGCTCCACGTGGCAAAATCACCGCCGGCGCTGTCGGTAGCGGTGCGCTGCCGCAGCTGCCAGCGGTGCCGGTTCAGGTAATTCCAATACAGGTCGGCCATATAGCTCTGCAGAAGGGCGCGGACCGCCCCGGTAGCAGAACGGGCTTCTGCTTCCAGCTCCCGGAGGGCTTTTTCTTCCTGTCCTTCCCGGGTCTCTTCCTGCAGCGAAATGCGGTAAAGGAGGGCTTTGAGCATCTGGGCTTCGGCTCCTTCCTTTTTGGCACGGGTATAGATCTGGGCCGCCTCCGCCTCCGCAGAGCGGGGCAGTCCTTTGGCAATGAGGGAGTCGATTTTTTTCCAGGCCGGGTCGTAGGGTGTCTGCTGGGCAAACAGCGGCAGGGCGAGGAAACAGAGGAGGGCGGACCAGATTGCGCGGAGGTAATTCATACACGTCATTACGGGGGTAAAGATAAAGGTACGCCGATGAGATGCGGCGGCCCGGCGAATTGCATAAGCGGCAGCATCCGGTATAGCTGTACAGGAGCGCATAGGGCCGCTTTAACGTTTGTTTAGTGGATGGGCACTAAACGTTGCCTTTCGGCTGCCTTCCAACCTGCGGAGGACTTTTATATGAAACAACTGTTTACCCTTTTACTCGCCACTGTTTTTAGCACCGCCGCATTTGCCGCCGATGAAGGCCGGCTGACCCTCAGTGTTTCCACCCCGAACGAGGTGCAGGTGGTGATCGACAACCGCAGCTACCGCACCGAAGACCGCATGCTCACCCTGCGCGACCTGCGCCCCGGCAGCTATACGGTCAAGGTGTACCGCCAGCGCAGCAACAACCGGAACGACCGGAACAACGGCGGCATCCTGGGCGGTGCGGGCGACCGCAACGACCTGCTCTATGCCACCACGGTGCAGGTGCGTCCCAACCATCATGTGGACATCATGGTCAACCGCTTCGGCAAGGGCCTGGTGGACGAGCGCCCGATGCGGGGCGGCTATGGAAGCAACGACGGTTATGAGAACGACCGGAACGACCGCGATGAGTGGGATGAATCGGGATGGAACGACCACAATCAGAACGAACGGGCTATGGAGTCGGCCGACTTCGAGCGGCTGGTGCAGCAGGTGCGCAGCCAGTGGTTTTCCAACTCGAAAATGAACGCAGCCCGGGAAGGTGTGAACCGTAATTATTTCACTACCGAACAAGTACGTACCTTGGTGCAGTTATTCAACAGCGATACCGATAAGCTGGAACTGGCCAAGCTGGCCTACAGCCATACGGTGGACCCGCGCAATTACTATCTGCTCAACGAGGTGTTTTCGTTCCAGAGCAGCCGCGAAGAGCTGGACCGCTATACCCGCGGCCAGCGGTAAATAAAAGATTTCAATCCGGTTAACTACTGAATACGACGAAGCCCCTACTACGGTAAGGGCTTCACTTTTTATATCAGGCCGGGGACCGGCTGTTGTTATTTTCCGCTGAGGACGGCGGCCATGGTCTTGCCGATATCGGCCGGGCTTTGCACTACGTGGATGCCGCATTCTTCCATGATCTGCATTTTGGCTGCAGCCGTGTCTTCGGCTCCGCCCACGATGGCGCCGGCATGGCCCATGCGCCGGCCGGGAGGTGCGGTTTGGCCCGCAATAAAGCCCACTACCGGCTTTTTATTGCCGGTGTCGCGGATGTAGCGCGCCGCTTCGGCTTCCATACCGCCGCCGATCTCACCGATCATCACGATGGCATCGGTTTCCGGGTCATTCATGAACAGCTCCACGGCTTCACGCGTGGTGGTTCCGATGATGGGGTCTCCGCCGATGCCCACCGCGGTGGAAATGCCCAGTCCGGCTTTGGCTACCTGGTCAGCCGCTTCGTAGGTAAGGGTACCCGATTTGGAAACAATGCCGATGCGTCCTTTCTTGAACACGAATCCCGGCATGATGCCCACCTTGCACTCGTCGGCAGTGATCACACCCGGGCAGTTCGGCCCGATGAGCCGGGTGTTCTTTCCGAGGAGGAAATTCTTTACCCGCACCATGTCCTGTACGGGGATCCCTTCGGTGATGCACACCACCAGGGCCACGCCGGCTTCGGCGGCTTCCATGATGGCATCCGCCGCAAAGGCCGGCGGTACGAAAATGATGGAAACGTCGGCGCCGGTTTCTTTTACGCAATCCGCTACGGTGTTGAACACGCGGCGGTCGAGGTGGTTCGAGCCCCCTTTGCCCGGGGTTACCCCGCCCACTACCTGCGTTCCGTATTCGATCATCTGCGATGCATGGAAAGTGCCTTCGGTACCGGTAAAACCCTGTACGAGGATCTTTGAGTTTTTATTGACCAGAATGCTCATAAGAATAAAAAAGTTGGGCAAAAGTAAGGCTTTTTAAGCTGGTTCATTTGCCGGGCTTTACTTCTTATGCGAAAGTGAGCCAGGACGGATGTACGATGTACGATGTACGGTGTACGATTGTTTTCAGGGCAATCCGTCCTTTCGTTCTGAGGTACTTGCTTTATGCAGAACTGCCGGAAACGGAATAAAATCGTACATCGTACACCATACATCGTACATCAATCAAGGTATTTCCTATACGTCGGCCGCAACCCCCTGAGGTAAGCGATCGGCGCCAGGAACGAAAAGAGGAGTTGAAGCAGGAGGAAGGGCGGACCGGCGGGGCGGTACACCGGGGCAAAGCGGCGCAGCAGGAGGGCGGTTTGCAGCAGCCCGGGCATTCCGGAGCGGTTCGTGCGGCCGTCGCCGGCCAGTCCCATCGTGGTTTCCAGGAGGTATTCCGTATCGAGGGCGGGTTCCACCCGCCAGCGCATTTTAGCCGGGACTTCCCCTTCATTCCACATGGCATGGGGCCGCCCGGCCGGCACCTGAAGGGTATCGCCGGCCCCGTAGGTCCGGGTACCGCTGGCCGTGCGCACCGTTACGGTCCCTTCCAGGAAGGTGAACCATTCCGACTGCGCCGGGTGGTAATGCATGGGCGGCGGCTGGGAGCCCGGCCGCAGGGCCGATTCCATCTCCAGCAGGCGTCCGCCGGTATCCTTTTCCGTTTGCAGGAACCGGATGCTTTGCCCCGTTTGAGGGTTCCTGATTGTTTTTCCTTTATAGGCCATAAGCTTAAGGAATGGAAAGGTTCAGCGGCCGTGGCCGGTGAACCTTAGTATGAAGGATAAATTATTGGTGAAAAACAGGCTTTTGCGCATCTGCATATCGAACAACTCGTCGCGCTAAAGGCACTAAGGAGTTCCCATTGAAGAAGAACAAATCTTACGAACAACACTACTCAACAATCGTCAATCCTCAATCGTAATTCGTCAATCGTAATTCCCTCACCGTTTCGCCGGCGGAATCGCTGCCGGTACTACGTTCTGCACGGGTTTGGTGCTCTTCAGGTAGGCGAAGATCGCGCGCAGGTCTTCATCGCTGGCCCGGGCATACTGGGGCCAGGGCATGGGGGGCAGGAGCGGGCGGGTATTGTCCAGGCCTTTGTATTTGCCCTGGCGGATGGCCTTGAAAAACTGCTCCTCCGTCCAGCTGCCGATGCCCGTAGGATCGGAAGTGAGGTTGGCGGCAAAGGAAACGCCCCAGGGGCCTGCCATGGCCGTTGCGTTGTGATTGAACAGGACCCAGGACTTCAGGGTTTCGGGGTCGATCTTTCCGATCGGCTGGTTCTGCGGATGGCCCGACAGGTCCAGCGCCGGGTCGGGTTCGGGGCCATGAGGGCCCATGCGTTTGGGTGAATGGCAGTCCTGGCAGCCCATGATGGTCACCAGGTATTTGCCGCGCTGCACCATCGGGTCCTCTTTTCCGGTGGTATCCTTCAGGATTCCTTCCTGCCGCGTGGACGCATAGGAAGCCGTGTTGCAGGTAAGTACCATGGTGGTCGTGGCTGCAGCCAGGGAGATCAGGATCAGGGCGAGCTTTTTCATTTTATGCGGTTTTAGAGTATGAAGCGGAGGCGGGAAACAGGGCCGCGGCCGGAACCAGTAAGGCAGGCTGTGCCGGCTCCTGCCGGGGGCCCGGGAAGGCGGTGTGCATCTTCAGTCCGGACAGGAACTGCCGGTGGATGCGCTCCAGCTCCTCGTCGGAGTAATACTGCCAGAAGGCTTTCTGCAGGGCGGGCGCTTCTGCGGCCAGGTGCTTTAGCAGCTGCGCCATGCAGTTGCCGAATGTCCGGGTCAGCGGGTGCAGCTCACCCGGAACGGCGCGGGCGCAGTGCTGCTCGAGCTGGTGAAAAAAGGCCCGGCTGGCGCGGTGGTCCTGCTGCAGGGCATCCACCACCGAGGGTTCATAGGCCTGGAGGGCGGGAAAAAGGAGGCTTTCCTCCACCGTCAGGTGCGCCCGCAGGTAGGGCAGCGCCCGGCCGGCGAGGCGCATGGCCTGTGCCGTGTCGTAGCGCAGGGAGGCCTGGTGAAGCTGCAGGCTGGTATCGTACAGCCGCCAGTGGAGCGGCGCATGCAGGGAATGAATAAGGGAATAGCGGGTCATGGTTAACGATTTAAAGGAAAGGGACCCGGAGGCCCCGTTATGCTTGGCTTTCCGTTGGTCAGGAGGCGTCGCGGTACGTCAGGCCTTCCAGGATGACATCGGTTCCGTGGGCGGTCCGGACCACTTTCATCCTGGTGGGATAATACCCGGCCTTTTCAAATTTCTGGGGCTGGGGGATCGTCCGCTCGAAGGAGTTGGCGGTTTTGAGGAAGTCGAGCGTGATCATCGGCTCATAAAAAGTGACTTTGCCGCCATAGGTACCGTAGATAAAGGTTTGCGTGAAGGGTTGCGGGTTGTCCGGGTCAAGCTCCGGCGACTGGCTGTCGAGGAAGTGCTTGCCCATCTGCGGCACGTAGGGGCCGGGGAAAAAGGTGGCAGGCACATAACCGGGGGGCGGGTTCTGGTCCAGCTTCTCCTCATCGGTGTACTGGGTCACTTCCGCTGCAGGCACCATGTAGTAATGGATGTCGAAATGCGCTAATCCGTAAACTTCCATCGGCGGGTGGCCTTCCGCGTTCCAGTTCAGGAACAGGAACTTGAAGGGGGTAGAGGCAATGGCTTTCTCGTGCAGGGGCAGGATGAGGTTGTTCTCATGGTCGTGGCCGCCGTCGCTTTCCAGGGGTACGCTGTTCAGGGCGGCATTGCTGATGGTGAGGCCCAGCTGCACCGGCTTCCCTTCTTTGTCCATCTTAATCCAGGTCCAGGCCTTGCCGTCGTGCACCTGTACCTGGGCGCCTTTGAACGTTCCGGCTTTGTCCTTGTCTTTGTCACAGGAGAAGAGCGTGGTCGCCAGGGCACAGGCTAAAAGCAGTTTTTTCATGTTGTTTGGTTTTGGTTTGGTCAAGTACCCTGCAAAAATGCCGGATCGGAAGACCGGGGAGAAGGGCAGGGCGTATGAAACGGCGGATTTTTTGAATGGGCCGTAAGCCGCTTCCCGCCTTCATTTCAGGCTGTTTCCGCCTTTGCGGGCGATGAATTGAAAACCGATGGGCATGAACTGCGGTATCGGCAGATAAAACTGGGGAAACTCCCGTTTTCTATTTATATTTTTGAAGCGATAAACGCACCACCTTGTTACGTACCACTATTCTGCTGCTTTTTCTTTGCTGCCTTTGTACCACCGGCCGGGCCCAGCAGGCCAGGCAATACGCGTTCACGCATTTCACCACCGCCAACGGCCTTGCCTCCAACATCGTGCGCAACGTGGTGCAGGACGACCAGGGCTTTATCTGGGTAGCCACCATCAACGGGCTCCAGCGCTACGACGGTCATACCTTTCTCACCTTTCATACAACGTCCCGTAACCGTACGGGTCTTTCCACCGATAACATTGCCTTCATCTTCCTCGACCGGAAAAAGAACCTGTGGATCGTGGACGGCAATAACCGGGTGGGCATCTTCAATACGCGCCTGTTCACGTTTACCGAAATCCCGGTCCTGTACCGCGAGCGGCCGCAGGTATACACGGTGAAATACCTCCTCGAAACCCACGACGGGCAGCTTCTGCTGCACGAGCGCTTCGGGGACATTTACCGGTTCGATCCGGCCGCGCGGCATTTTGTGCTGGATAACAAGATCATCCCCGCACCGCGGGGCTGGAAGCGCGACAAGATCGTTTGGGACAAAACGACCCGCCAGTACTATTCCACGGGCGATTCGGGTCTGGTGCTGTATAACCCGGTCACCAAGCTGCTCAGCTACCGGGGCCACAACCCGCTGAACGACCCGGCCATCCGGGCTTTCGAAAAGGAAACCCTCCTGTTCAATCATTTTGTGGACTCCAGGGGCTTGTTGCTCGCGCAAAGCTGGGAGCAGCGGGCCGGCGGGCCTACGGTGCACAAATTCGACCGGCAGCGGAACCTGTACGAGCAGCACCGGTTTACCGATTTCATGCCGCTGGGCTACCACGAGTTCATGGGCTCCATGGAGCAGCGCAACGGCAGGCTCTGGTCGTTCGGCATGCCCTTCCTGGCCGAGTGGACCGCCGACCGGAGCAGCCTTACCGGGGTGCCCAATGAGTTCCGCAACGAACAAAGCATCAAGTTCGACTATACCTACGACGTGTTCGAGGACCATGAGCAGAACCTGTGGGTGTCCACCGATAACGGGCTGTACCTGTTCAACCCCGACGCGCAGATCTTTAACTCGTACCTGCTGGTGCGCCCCGGAGCCCAGGCGCCGGTGGAAGCTCCTGTCCAGGCGATCCTGGAAGCGACCGACAAAAAGATATGGGTCGGTTCCTGGGGCAAAGGCCTGTTCTGCTACGACCAGCAATTCAATCCCCTGCCGCTGCCCCTGTCGTTGAAACAGGTTACCCATCCCTGGTCCATCTGGGATATGACCGAGCATGTTCCCACCGGCCGGATCTGGATGGTCCTGCAGGGCGGCGGCGTCATTGTGTACGATCCCAAAACCGGCGGGTCCCAGTTCCTGGAGCCGGACATTTTTGAAAAGCGCACGATCCGCCAGGTAACGGAAGACAACGACGGCAACCTGTGGTTCGGAACCCAGCACGGAAAGATCATCAAATGGGATTATAAAGCCTCCGGCGGTGATCCGCGCAGAGGCTATTCGCTGGTGCTGTCCACCGCGCTGGTGCATAAGCTGCATGCCGACAATTCCGGTTTCATGTGGGCCGGTACGTTTGGACAGGGCCTGCTCAAGATCGACCCTAAAACGAACAGGGTGGTAAAGGCGTACACGAACAACGGCCCGGAGGGCGAACGCCTGTTTACCAACGGTCCGACCGACATGACGCAGTACAACGACAGCATTCTTATCGTTACGGCCGGCTGCATCAACGTCATCAACCAGCGTACGGGAAAGATTACCTACGTGGACCGCGACGAAGGCCTGCCTTCCAATACCGCGCAAAGCGTGCAGAAAGACAACAAAGGGATTATCTGGGTGGGTATGGTCAACGGCCTGTGCCGGCTGAACCTCCAGAAGATGATCGTGACCACCTACGACCGCCGCGACGGCATTCCGTACGATAACTTCAATATCGCCGGGGTGGAGAAGCTGGTGGACGGCCGCATCCTGTTCTATACGGGCCACAACTTCCTGGCCTTCGACCCCAACAAATTTGTGCAGCAAACCCTGCCCGCCCGCCCGCGCCTCACCAATTTCGCCCTGGAAGGAATGCCGCTGCTGGTGGACTCGCTGCAGAATGCCGGCAAGGCCGTACTGAATTACAACAATACCTCCATCACCATCGACTTCAGTACGCTGGGCTTTACCCGCCAGCGGAAGTTTCATTACTTCTACATGCTCGAAAACCAGGACAAGGACTGGGTGCATACGGATAACTCGAATCAGGCCATCTACAACCACCTTTCACCAGGTACCTACCGGTTCAAGGTGAAAAGCGAGAACGCCGATGGCGTCACCAGCGAGGAGGAGCAATCTTTCCTCATCGTCGTGCGCCCGCCGGTATGGAAAACCTGGTGGTTCTACGGCCTGATCGTGCTGGTGGTAGCCCTGGTACTTTACCTGCTGGACCGCGAGCGGATCCAGCGCCTCAAATCCATCCAGCGGATGCGGACCGAGATCGCCGGCAGCCTGCACCGCGACATCAACACCACGCTGAACAACATCAATGTGCTGAGCGAGATCGCCAAGATCAAGGCCGACAAGGACATTGAGCGGTCCAAGGACTTTATCGACCAGATTAGCGACAAGAGCCGCTCCATGATCGAAGCCATGGATGATATGCTGTGGAGCATCGACCCGGAGAACGACAGCATGAAGAAGACGCTGCTGCGGATACGGGAGCTGACCGAAGGCATCAACAGCACCTACAATACCGAGATCGACCTCATCGTGGACCACAAAGTGCAGAGTCTCGAGCTGGAGATGCGCGTGCGCCATGAGCTGTTCTTCTTCTACAAGGAGGTCATGCTGTACCTGGTGAACCGGCTGCAGTGCCCGCAGATCTTCGTGCATTTCAAGCAGCGCAAATCCAAGCTGCTGGTGGAAGTGCTTTCCGAATGCGGCGGTGTCGATGCTTATTTCGCTGAATCCTTTGTTACCGCCCGGCACCGCATCGAGGAGCTGGGCGCCTCCGTGGATACCGTGCAGGATAAGGATTCCGTAAGCGTGGTGCTGCAGGTGGAGGTGTGAACGAGGTTTTTTAGTTTACTTGTTTACGGGTTCACGGGTTGGACGGGCGTTGAAGGTTTAAGGGTTAATGTTCAAGGTTGAGACGGGCGGAAAGGATTTGCGCGTTTGCAAGTTTGCGTGTTTGCTGTTTCGTTTAATTAATTCAACCTCGCTAATTTGTTGTGCGTTGCCTGCGCTCAATTGATCCAATTAAAAAAGCCTCCATAAAGAAGGCTTTATATAAATCAGCTTATGGACGATTCAACGGATCAACTTCTAATTCCCAATTCCCAATTCCCAACACCCAATTCCCATCTGCACTACTTGCCCAGCCACTTCTTGAAGTCCGTTACCTTTTCCCGGCTGACGATGGACTCCTTATCGATCTCGGGCTTCAGCTGGAGCAGGAGGCGGTTACCGAAGTAATCGTGGATCTGCTGCACGCTGTCCACCGACACGAAGAACGAACGGGAGATGCGGAAGTAGCGGTCCGGGTCGAGCATGGCATCCAGTTCATCCATGGTATAGTCTACCACGAACTTGCGGTTGTCGTTCGTTTTGAAAAAGTTCAGGCGGCCGTCG
>DATAGL010000534.1:0-1963 GCA_036263755.1 Chitinophagaceae bacterium
TTCCGGAGCTCAAACCCGTTGATCTTCGGCATATTGATATCGGAAAGAATCAGGAAGGGCTGCACGTCGCTCCGGTTCAGGTAAGCCAGTGCTTCATTTCCATCCTTGTAAAAAATGATCGGGTTCCCGTAATCCAGTTTCCGGAAGATTTCAGTCAGGATTTCCTGGTCGTCGTCGTCATCTTCAATGACGATGATGGGACCTTTCTTGTTCATAATTGTAGGTGCTGAGGGTAACTCTTCGGCTGCTGCTTGCCGTTAAGCCGTAAACAATCCTTTGATATAGTTTTCATAATCCCGGGAGAACTGCTCGTTGCACTGGCAGGACTCGAACAGGTACCCGATATGCTCGGTGCGGTAGCAGCCGCAGGTAAGCAGGGAAGCGGTTTGCGGGTTGGCATCGATCCAGTCCATCCGGATGCACCGGTCTTTCAGGTAGGAAATGACGATCTCCGCCTGGAAAGGGTTCCTTTCTTCGCCGGAGGGACGGCACAAAAGGGCCAGCTCGCCCAGTACGGCAGGGTATTGATCGGGTTGAAAACGGTCGGTAGCTGCCACACGGTAGGGGTTCACTGATTCCATAGTAATGTATGAGATGAAAGAAAGAGAAAAGCAGCAAGTGAGCAGCAGGAAGAAGGTAATGCTTACAAGGAGCCTCGCCCGGTTCAGTGTAAGGTACGATGAATCGGCGGGATCGCTTCGATAAAGAATTAAGCGGTGAGCTACGAGCTGCGAGCCTCGGGCGGATGTTTGGGAGCAGTTACCTTATCCTGAACAACAGCAGGTGAAACGCTGCCGTCGTAAGCACAGCCCTGTTCTGCGGCTTAATTTACTACTGTTGCCCCATATACCTTTCCATTGCCTGTAATAAAGCCTTTGTCTTGGCTCGCAGCTCTCCGCTCGCAGCTAATGTGAAAAACTTTTGAAATCCCCTGCAAACCATTGCTCCATAAGGCGCCCCGCTTGTTGAGAAGTTTTTGGTGCCGAAAACAGGTGTGCACTCCAGTGCAAAGCGTTATAAGTTTGTCCACTAAGCCCCTTAACCCTCTTCGTATGGAATGGATTTTTCCGATTGGTAAAACCAGCGCCGATGAAACGGTTGGTGTTGATTTCGCACAGCTCCCCCATTTATTTCTTTCTTATGCCGAGGAAGCGCAGGCCCGGCAGTTCTGCTCCGGACTGGCCCGCCAGCTCCACCGCGTGCAGCAGGGCACCCATGTGTCGCTGGCCCTGGCCCTGACGCGACCGGGACTGGAAAAGGTGTTCCGCCGGCCAGGCACCATACCCCCCGTATTCTCTTACTTACGCCACGATGCGGCCGCCAGCACGGAAAGCAGCCGGGTGCAGTTCTTCCGCACGCTGCACCGGGAAATGCGGCGCCGGCAGAGCCGCCTGCACAAAGAGGCCAGCGGCGTGCGCCTGCGTACGCTGCCCTACCCGCCGATGCTCGTGGTACTGGACGAAGTGTTCGATATCCTGCAGGCCCCGCAGAAATCGGTGGCCATGACCTTCCTGCACCTGCTGCACTCCGGCCGCGAGCTGGGGATGCACGTGCTGGCCGTGTCGGCGGTATCCTACCACAACCTCGTGCGGCAGCTGGTGCAGGTGAGCCCCCGCCTGAAGCAAAAATTCCGGCCGGCTTCCGGTATCGGTACCGGGGCGGCACTGGGCGCCGAACTCGTGATCTCGGGCGATGACCTGCTCTTCTTCCGGCCGGCGGGCGCGCCCGACTACCAGCGGCTGTATCCGCTGCAGGAGGGCCTGCGCGAGGTGGAGGACAGCAGCGCCCAGGAACGGATGCGGCAGTATATCGCACAGGCGGAACAGTCCGGGCAGCTGGCCGAGCAGCGGTCACGGTACCTGCTGCAGTAGCCGGCCGGAAAGCACCGCTTTGAAATGCAGCGGATGAGGGCTACTTTTAAGCAGCGGCATAAAGCAGGGCTGTATTTTCAGATCAATCCTTT
>DATAGL010000535.1:0-2976 GCA_036263755.1 Chitinophagaceae bacterium
AGGGAGCGGAAACCGCTCCCTTCTTCCTTTTATCATATGGATGCTTGCAGCTTGAAGCTTGCAGCTTTAAAAGAAATTATCCAGCGCCTTGAGGGAAATCGGCTTCTCCCAGATCGTCAGCTTGGAGCCGTCCAGGTTGGCAGGCATGGTCGGGCGGAATGCGCTGATCAGGTGAAAGTGAATTGCGGGATATTTCTGGTACATTTCCGGCAGCTTGTCCCAACCCAGTCCGTCGGGAAGGTTGTAGTCAATAAAAAGGTAATCGGGCACTACTTCGTGCAACCGTTTCATGCCGTCGGAAAGCGTATGCGCGATGTATACCTCATAGTTTTTCCGAAGGAAATAGGCTTTCATCAATAAACAAAGGTCAACCTCGTCATCGATTATCAGTACTTTTTTCCTCATTATCATATACTTACAACCCGATATTGTTATAATTACCGTACCAAAGATTCAAACTATTTACCGTTCTCTCCTAATAAATTTATACCATTCCGTGTAGATTTTTTTACACAGGATATTAACGGGTGCAGCCCCCTGCCGATTGCACACGCTGGTACGATTATTTAAAAGCATAGGACAGGTATTGCTAATCTAAAAATACATAGTACTATGACTACAAAATCAAAAGTTCTCTTAGGCCTGGTAGGCGCAGCCGCTGCCGGTGTGGTAGTAGGCCTGCTCCTGGCTCCGGAAAAAGGTACCGACATGCGGAAGCGTATTTCCGATACTGCCGGTGACTGGACCAGCCAGCTGACCGATCTTTTCGCCAACGCTAAGGGCGAACTGCAGAACCTGAAGAACAAGGGCGCCCGCACGGCTTCCAATGCCGCCAGCAGTGCCTCCGAAGACTTCAGCTAATGATCTGAGCAGGCCGCAAGGCCTGCTTCTTTCTTATTTCGCGTTAATACCCCACTCCATATGATCGAAGAGCTCAAAGCCAAAACCGAAACCCTTTCCCACAATATTTCGGAGTATATCGACACCTATTACAAACTCACCATGGTGAAGGTGACGCAGAAGGCGACCAATGTAACCTCTGCGGTCATGGCCGGTCTTACGACATTGTTCCTGTCGATCATCACGCTGTTCTTCCTGGGCATGGGACTGAGCTGGTGGCTCGGTGACCTGCTGAACAGCCAGGCAGCCGGCTTCTTTATCGTGGGGGGCATCTTTATTCTGATGATGGTCCTGCTGATTGTGCTGCGTAAAAAAATTGTATTCCCGTTTTTGAAAAAAGCGATCCTTAAACGCCTGTATGAATAAAAAGATAGCCTCATACGAAGAACTGTTGGAGGAGCGCCAGCGTCTGGAAGACCTCCTGGTGACCCAGAAAGCCGTGCTGAAAAGCAACTGGGTGGTCCTGAAGGACGAACTCCGGCCTGCGCAGCATACCGTCTCAAACATTTTCGGTGTACTGTCGAAGATGGGCACCCGCCGGCGGATGTCACCGGTGACGAAGTTCGGGGTCGATTTCGGTATCGAATTCCTGCTGCGCCGGTTCATCCTTGCCCGCGCCGGCTGGCTGGCCCGCATCGTCGTTCCTTTCATAGTAAAGAATTATGCAACCCACATGCTGGCCGAGCAGAAAAAGCCGGTGTGGAAACGCATCAAACGCATATTCGAGCGAAGTCACCATTGAGCACAACAGCATTGCCAGGCCTCTGCGCCTGGCTTTTTTTATGCGGTCCTGCTGTGGAAGATATTCCCGAAGCAGCCCGCCTGCTGAGGAATTCCCGGCCCGATAGCAGCTAAGCCGTTTCTTGCCGCACAGAGGTACGGTTTTTTCTCTGTTCAATGCAGTTCTTATAAAACCAACCAGTCATGGAAAGACCAGAAAATACGGGCCTTCCGGCCGGTCAGGGGGTAGCGGATGATCCTACCTTTTCCTCGATGCCGGATGAAACGCCCAGAAGGGAAGGCGGCGACGATGCGCTGGCGGAAACCGATCCTGCCGACGGCAGGGCGGATGAAAAAGTGATCGTGAACCAGCACCGGGAATCCGGCGCAGCAGGAGCCCAGGGGGGACCCGTTTCCCGGAACAGCAATGACATAAGCAATGATGAAGATACCACTGACCACACGGAAATCACAGAAGAGTCCTGAAACGAAAGAAGAACATTGTCTTATGTAAGTACCCTCCCGGCAGAAGTGTATAGAGGCGGATGTGAAAGAGACGGCCGGGAGGTTTTTTAAAACAGCAGCACAGGCAGAATAACCATCAGCAGTTGATGGTCTTCCAACAGAACGAAGGCCCCCGGAAAGCACCGGGGGCCTTCGTTTTACAGGATTCCTTCAGCCGGGACAGGCACAAAAAAAGGTGTGGCGAAGCCACACCTTTCTGCTCATGCGCAATGCATTTATTAGTCTACTCTCCGGAAACCGCCGGCAATCAGCGACAGTACGAAAAGAACCAGGAAGATGTAAAACAGGATCTTGGCAATCGAAGCAGCACCGGCAGCAATACCGCCAAATCCAAAGATGGCTGCGATAATCGCAATCACCAGGAAAATCAGAGTCCAGCGTAACATAAGTTAAGATTTTATGGTTAATAAATTTTCTACCTTATACCATCAAAGAATTGTACCATAAAAGCCTTCTTCCGACCCCTTTTTTTTTGTTTCCGAACCGGGCTTATTTGAGGAAAATGTTCTACTATAAAGGGTTTCAGCGGATGGGCTTCCAAAACTAATATTGCGCCTGTCCATTTTTTGGTACAATTTTTTTATCAGATCAACAGTATTCCAAACCACTTTACATGAAATCATTCGACACCAGCCATAAATCAATGACCCGGGTACCTCTGTTCCATGCCGGAAAGCCGGTAGCCCCCCGCCAGGAAAACCGGGGTGCCGGAGCATTGCGCACCGATCCTTCCTCTACCTGCCGCAACAGCCGGTACCCGAACCCAGCTTTCCAGTTCCGGGGATCGGAAGGAGAACCGCGCACTATTCAACTGTAACGATCATTCAGCAG
>DATAGL010000536.1:0-2356 GCA_036263755.1 Chitinophagaceae bacterium
GACCAGCGAAGAGAACCAGCAGCAGGAACGGATGTACGACTGCGTGTTGACGGCTACCGTAAGCTGGCTTTCCGCCGAGGTGCTCACGGTCCAGGTACCCATGCGCAGGAAGAGGTTGTTGGTGATCTCCCCGTACTTCCAGTTGCGCGCAGTGGAGTCGAGGCTCAGCTGGCTGCTCCTGGACTTGAAATGCTGGAACAGGTGCGACTGGTTGAATCCGACTTCCTCATTCTCCATGTAAATAAAGGAGGAGCTGTTCCAGTTGAACGATCCGTTGGTCTGAACCGGCGACACGCGCCAGTAGTAAACGGTATTGTCCGTGAAATTGAGTCCCGGGTTAAATTCCATGGCACCCCCTACCGACTGGACCGTCTGCACCACTTTCAGCGGAGAGTTGAATGCTTCTGTGGTATCGATCTCCATGCGGTATTCTTTCACAGGGCTGAACGGATTGGCAGTGGAAGCGATCAGCTTGAAGTCGGGCTTATTGACGATGGCGAAGTTATACGGGTAAACCGGACGTGCTTCGTCTTCGAAGATCACAAACTCCTTCGTTACCGCATTGTTCGTTTCGTAATATTCATCCACGGTATTGTCCGCATCGATGGTTACGGTAATCTTGTTCGCTCCTTTGTCCAGGTTCGGATCGATGGGAATATTCACGGAAATGGAGTCGGCATACCGGATACCCTCGAGGGTATCCCGGTAAACGATTGCGGAGGTGCCGTTGGGGTAATCCCGCTTTACCTGCACCACTATGTTTTTATTGATGGCTTTTCCGATGTTGAGGAACTTGGCTTCCACCCGGAAGGTTTCATCCGCCACGGAAATAAAGCCCGGTGTGATACGCACCATGGATTCATCCAGGGTATAGTCCGGCTTCACCATCGGGTTGATGCGGACGGCCGGGTCTCCGTGCAGCTCCGTTTCCTCTACGTTGGTACGGGCATAATAGTCGTCTTCAGAGGTAAAATCAAACACCTGGTGGGCGGTGGACATCATGATCTCTCCGATGGTTTTGCCGTAATCCAGTTCAGAGATCGAGCGGTAGGCCCGGGCATTCCAGATATCCAGGTAATGAACAATACCAAAGTGCGTGGACGCAATAAAGCCGATCGTACCGCGGTCCTGTGCAAACACATACTTTTCCGAGAGGGTCTCCTTCGTCTGCAGGCGCAGGGGCTTATAGGTAAAGAAGTCGCCGGCGTTGCAACCGAGGGCAATGAACAGCGGGTACTTGCCGGGGTTCACGTAGTTTTCAGGGTTGTCGAGGTTAAAGTCGAGGGTACTGGCCGAGGAGTGACCGAAGTACGTAATGAGGCTGATCCCCTGCGTGAACAGCTGCCCGAGGTAGGCGGAGGTCAGCTGCTCGGCGGTATTGCCGGACGTTTTTGTGAACGTCGACACATTGGCGCCGAACGAGGTATCGGTGATCGTTTTCTTATACGTATTCATCAGATCGGTCAGGATCTGGCCGAGGTCTTTATCGGAAGCGCCTACCGTGTGCACGACATTCTTCATCCAGGCACGGTCCGTAATGTTGGGCGACAGCTGCATGTAGGCCTGGTCGTGCTCCTTTACCTTCTTCAGGTACACCTGTACCTCGGAGGGGAACACCGCAGAAAGGCGGCCGATGGGCAGCAGGGGCTTGGACGATCCCGGCTCGGCGGTCAGCAGCATATCGGATGCGGGGTACCCGAAGGTAGGTACGAGGTGCAGGAGGCTGATATCGGCTTTTGCCTCATTCGTGCGCGCGTCCCTGTAGTTCACGCCTTTCCCGATGAGGAACACCATCTTCGGTTTGATGGCGTAATGCAGCCGGGCATAGCGGATAAAATTGCGGAGGGCGGCCGGGTTCTGCTTGATACCGAATCCGAACTGGTCCACGATCTCATCCACGAGGTGAATGCGGGCGTTGTACCCCCCTCCTTCTGCCGAAGCCCGGTACGACCGGTATTCTTCTACCGGGTTGGCGCCGTTGGCCCCGTTCATCAGGGAGGCAGCGGTAATGATCATATAATCCGACTGGTTGGCCGGCTGCGAAAAATCGGTGAACTGGCGGGACTGGATCCGGCCCGGGTTCAGGATGCGGACCGGGTCGGTGGACAGCAGCACTAGCTTGCGGTCGACTGCCGAAGGCTCCAGGGCGAACTTGTAAACCGGTCCGGACACCACGGCGGTGTACCGGCGCCCATTGGTCAGATCGTACAGCACGGGTACCGAAGTGCCACTGTTGAAACGGGTGATCTCCAGGTAATTTCCGGCCGCATTGGCCGGCAGGCCGAATGCAAAAAACGTGGCGCTGTCCGCAAAATGCCATTGGCGCGGGTAGGTGATCTCGTACTGGTGAACCACC
>DATAGL010000537.1:0-6783 GCA_036263755.1 Chitinophagaceae bacterium
TCTTCCGTATCCTCGTCGATAAAGTCGGTGATGCCGTTGACCAGCGCATGCTTCAGGCGCTCCTCCACGGTGGCCTGGCGCCAGGTATCGTCTTTTTTATCTTCCGCCTTTCCTTTGGCCTTTACGGTTTCGGCAAAGCTCACCAGGCGCTCGGTGGCGTCGGGACGGCGGTTCAGGATCACGTCCTCGCAGAGCTCGCGCAGCTGGGGATCGATGCTTTCGTACACCACGAGCTGTCCGGCGTTCACAATGCCCATGTCCATGCCTGCCCTGATGGCGTGGAAGAGGAACACGGAGTGGATGGCCTCACGAACGTGGTCGTTGCCCCGGAAGGAGAACGATACGTTGGACACGCCGCCGCTGACCTTGGCCAGGGGCATTTTCTGCTTGATGATGCGGGTGGCTTCAATAAAGTCCACCGCATAGTTGTTGTGCTCCTCGATACCGGTGGCCACCGCAAAGATGTTGGGGTCGAAGATGATGTCCTGCGGGGCGAAGCCTACCTTTTCGGTCAGGATCTTATAGGCCTTTTCGCAGATGGTGACGCGGCGCTCGAGCGTATCGGCCTGGCCCTGCTCGTCGAAGGCCATGACCACGACGGCGGCGCCGTAGCTCTGGCAGATGACGGCCTGCTCGATGAACTTTTCCTCTCCTTCCTTCATGGAGATGGAATTCACCACGCTTTTGCCCTGCACGCACTTGAGGCCCGCTTCGATGATCTCGAACTTCGAGGAGTCGATCATAACGGGGATGCGGGCGATATCGGGTTCGCTCTGCAGCAGGTTGAGGAAGGTGGTCATGGCCTTTACCCCGTCGAGCAGGGCGTCGTCCATGTTCACGTCGAGGATCTGGGCGCCGTTCTCCACCTGCTGGCGGGCCACGCTCAGGGCTTCCTCGTACTTGTTCTCGCGGATAAGCCGGGCGAATTTCTTCGATCCGGTTACGTTGGTGCGCTCGCCCACGTTAATGAAGTTCGATTCCGGCCGGACCACGAGCGGCTCGAGGCCGGAAAGGCGAAGGTAGGGTTTGATGACTTTCATCTTGCTTAAGTTGGCCACGAAGGCACGAAGGCACAAAGAAGCACGAAGGTTACAACTTCATGCGCTTGATGCCGTCTTTGATTAATGGTACAGTAAAGTTTATTAAGTATCCCAGCTGTTTGTTGGTCAACCGCAGGTAACTGAGCAGTTGCGCTTCCCAAACAGGGTGGTAATTTTCCTGGGCTTTCAGCTCCACGATCACCAGGTCTTCCACAAGCAGGTCCAGGCGCAGGCTTTCCTCGAATACAATTCCATCATAGGTGATCGGCACTTTCTTTTGCGCGATGAATGCAAGACCGCGCTTATCCAGTTCATGACAGAAACAGCGTTCATAAACGCTTTCCAGCAGACCCGGCCCCAATGCCTTGTGCAAATGGTAGGCAATGTCTACAATGGCGGCCCCTACTTGTTCCTGTCTGGATGCGTTCATTCTTTGTGCTTCTTCGTGCCTTTGTGCCTTTGTGGCAAGCCTAAGCCAGTTCCGATTCCATTACCGGCAGTTCCCGCGGCCTGATCTTCTTCACATGCTCCGCGATATGCCGGATGTGATCCGGGGTGGTACCGCAGCAGCCGCCCACGATGTTCACAAAGCCTTCCTTTGCCCATTCCTCGATAAAGTGCGCTGTTTCGGCCGGGTGCTCGTCGTACTCGCCCATGGCATTGGGCAGGCCGGCATTGGGATAGGCCGAGGTATAGCAGGCCGCCAGGGAGCTCAGCTCCTCGATGTGCGGACGCATCTGCTCGGCGCCGAGGGCGCAGTTCAGGCCGATGCTCAGGGGCCGGGCGTGCAGCACCGAGGTATAGAACGCCTCCAGGGTCTGCCCGCTGAGGGTGCGCCCGCTGGCGTCGGTGATGGTGCCGGAGATCATGACGGGCAGCTCGGGGCGGCCCGCATCGCGGAAGTATTTTTTGATGGCATAGATCGCTGCCTTGCTGTTCAGCGTGTCGAAGATGGTTTCCACCAGCACGAGGTCAATGCCGCCTTCCACCAGTCCCTTTACCTGCTCGTAGTAGGCGTCCACGGCCTCATCGAAGGTCAGCGAGCGGAAGCCCGGGTTGTTCACGTCGGGCGACAGCGACAGGGTTTTGTTGAGGGGACCAAGGGCGCCGGCCACGAACTTGGGCGTCGGGGATTGGGAATTGGGAACTGGGTTTTCCGACTGGAACTCCGCTACCGCTTCCCTGGCGATGCGGGCGGCGGCGAGGTTGATCTCGTAGGCGAGGTCCTGCATGTTGTAGTCGGCCAGCGACACCCGCTGGGCATTGAAGGTATTCGTTTCAATGATGTCGGCGCCGGCGGCCAGGTATTCCTTGTGGATGGCCTTGATGATCTGCGGCTGCGTGAGGCAAAGCAGGTCGTTGTTGCCTTTGAGGTCGGAAGGATAGTCCCTGAACCGCTCGCCGCGGTAGTCTTCTTCCTGGAGCCCGTAGCGCTGGATCATGGTGCCCATGGCGCCGTCGATCACGAGGATGCGTTCCTTCAGGAGTGCACGTATGTCTGCCATTATATGCCTGTTTTAAGGTGAAGGCGGCCCGGGTGGCCGGCCGGGAGGAGCAGCTGCAGGCCGTTGTGACCAGTACTTAATAAACGGCAGGCGGAAGCGGGTCCGCTTTACCTGTTTATTAGTTCTGTTGCACAATGGCGGGGTGCCATCCCAGGCCGAACAATAAACAAATCCGCCTGTAATGGGCGCAAAAGTAGCACAACTGCGGGAGAAATACAATTAGCGGCTGGAAACATAGCTTTCCACGGGCAGGCGGTTCTGCAGGCTGCGGGCCAGCGTCATCTCGTCGGCATATTCCAGCTCGCCGCCAAAGGCGATGCCGCGGGCAATGGTGGTGACCTTGGTGGCGGTAGGGAGTTTCTTCTGGATGTAGTAGATGGTGGTGTCGCCCTGGATCGTGGGGCTTAGGGCGAAAATGACTTCCTGGGCTTCTTCCTCCTGCACCCGGAATACAAGCGAATCGATGTTCAGGTGGGCCGGGCCGATGCCGTCGAGCGGGGAGATGACCCCGCCGAGCACATGGTAGGTGCCGTTGAACTGCTGGGTGCTTTCCAGGGCAATGACGTCGCGGATGTTCTCCACCACGCAGATGACCTCCTGCTTGCGCGAAGGGTTGGCGCAGATGGAACAGGTGTCGGTGTCGGCCACGTTGTGGCAGCGGCTGCAGAAGCGGATCTCGCTGCGCATGCGGGCCACTACTTCGCTGAATTGCTGCGTTTCCTCGGGCTCCTGCTTCAGCAGGTGCAGCACGAGGCGGAGGGCCGTTTTCTTGCCGATCCCGGGCAGTTTGGCGAACTCGTTGACCGCTGTTTCCAACAAAGCACTGGAGAATTGCATAGAGGGCAAATGTACGCCAAAATGCTGTTACAGAACTGTTAGAAAACCCGCTAGAGCGAAACCTCGAACTCGTTGCCCCACGCGGCTTTCACGGTAATCCGGCGCTCGATGGGAACGATTTTTTCCGGCTGTTTCCGGCCCCCGAAAAACCGGCCCGGATCCCACTGCCGGTTACCGTTCTCATCGTACAGGATCCGCAGCTCGTATTCGCCCGGAAGGAAGAGCGGGGATACGAACCGGCCCGAGCCGATCGGGGCCGAAAGTACCACGCGGTCGTTCTGCACGAACTGCACCACCGGGTTGCGGGCGGCATCCACATTTTTCACCCGCAGGTCGAGCCGGCCGTAATCGGCCATGGCCCTCGTACTGAACGAAACGGTATCGCTGCGCAGCAGGCGGCGGCCCAGGGTATCCTCGGCAAAGGTGGAGTCGAGCAGCAGGTGGTATTCCGTTCTTTCCGCCCAGTTGTGCGTCAGGGACAGGACCGTGCGGCTTGTATCGAGGCGCAGCCGGTAGTCCGTCACCGGTGTAAAGGCGCTGTCGCGGGCCAGGGCCACCCGGGTGGAGTCGAACCGGCGCAGCGGACGGTCGAACCGCAGGGTAAAGGAGTCGAGCAGGTCCTGCGGACCGGTGGAGGTGCTGGGGGTAAAGGTGATGCGGTTGTTGGCGGCCGGGCGGGCACCGGCAACCGGGCGGGCACCGGGTGCACCGGTCGTGTTCGGGTCGGTTTCCCGGTAGGCAAAAAGCGTGACCTCGGGTGTAGCCCCTCCCCCAGTAACGGCCAGCGAGTCGGAAAAGGCGAACAGCTGGCTTTTATTGAGGTAGCGGCGGCTGAAGCCGGCTTCGCCGAGGGCGTACACGGCAAAGGTGTCGGCGGGCAGGTTGCGGAAAACGAAGCGGCCCTGCCCGTCTACCCGGGTCACATAGCGGGGGCGGTTGTTGGCCACAGCCGAATCGGTGAAGTCGGTGTGGAGCAGGATGGTCAGCGTGGAGTCGATGCGGCCGTTCTCGGCCAGCAGTACCCGGCCGCGCAGCTCCAGCGAATCGAGCACCGGGCCCGTGGAAAAGGTATAGGTGAAGTTGCGCAGGATGTTGCCTTCGTTGATGTCGCGTACGGCGTTGCCGAAGTTGAAAGTGTAGGTGGTATTCGGCTCCAGCGAGTCGCGCAGGCGTAGGGTAAGGGTGCGTAGGCGGGCCTCGATCACCGGGTTGTTCTCCATGGTGGGGGTGAACAGCAGGTTGTTCTGCACTTCCTGCAGGTCGATGAATTCATTGAACGTAAGCACGATCCGGTTGCCGCGGAAGTTCACGGCCGAGTCGGCGGGATTGGCCGTGACCAGCACGGGGGGGAGCGAGTCGCGCGGGCCGCCCGTGGGCGGGATGATGTTGGCGCAACCCGTGGAGGAAAGAAAGCCCAGTGCCGACAGCAGCACGATGGAGAACAGGATCAGTCCGGATTTCATGGCAGCTGCAAACATAGGGGCTTTTCCCCTGCTTATCCGGCGCCTTGTCCTAAGAAATGCTTAAATGGACGGCTTTCCGCTTCCTCTTCTTCCAGCTCGTGGAGGGCCACGGCGAGCTTGTTCGTTTTCACGAAGGCGCACCAGTGGCAGTCGTCCTTGCCGCAGCCGGTGTAGAAGTCGCGGTTCTGGATGCGGTTCCAAACGGTGCGCACCTGCTCTTTGACGGTGGCCAGGTCGGCTTCGGTAACCACGATGCGTTCCTTGCGGTACTGTTTTTTCTTGTCGGGTTCAATAAAGTCGAATTCCACGGCGCCCACCGTCCATTCGCGGCCGGGCAGGTGGTCGATGAGGAGCTTGTAGAACACGGCCTGCCGCCAGTAATCGCCGCCGTTCGGGTCCTTGGCCGAAGGCGGGGCCAGCTTGTCGCGGTTCCGCTCGGGGTCGCCGGTCTTGTAGTCCACGATGGTGGCCTCCTTGCCGCGGAACTCGATCTTGTCGATCTTGCCCTTCAGCACCAGGTCGTCGACGACCACGTTGCGGATGTTGCGTTCGATGGCCACGATGCGGTTCCACTGGCCGATGTACTGATTATAATAATTCTGCAGGATCTCCTGCCCGTATTCGAGGCGGCGGGCGAAGCCCTCGCGGGTAAAGCACTCGCGGTGGCGCTTCATGTACCAGAGGAAGTCGCCCACGAACTCTTCCTTCGCGGGAAAGCGGTTGCCCTCCTGCATCTTGCGGAACAGCTGCTCCAGCGCATGGTGCACGGCCGACCCGAATTCTGCGGCTTCGTTGCGGGGCGAGGGGATGCGGATGAGGTTCTGGTAATAGAAGTTCAGCGGGCAGCGCAGGAAGTTGTTCAGGGCCGACACGCTCATCACGAAATTGTGCACGATGCGGTGCTCCCACTCGTCGTCGAGGTGCTGCACTTCAGGGGCGATGCGGTCGCGGAACTGCAGCACCTGGAAGTCGGTGCGCACCTCGGCCGGCAGGATGATGTGCTCGCGGGGCAGGATATGGTCCTCGTCGATCTCGGCGAGGTACATCGTGCCTTCCTGCTCCTTGCCTTCGTTGGTGTATTTGGGATAGGAGAGGTACAGGTGCCTTTTGGCGCGGGTGAGGGCCACGTAGAACAGGCGGCGGAGCTCTTCGGTATCGCTGCCCTTGCTGCCGGTGCTGAACAGGGTATCGGGGAAGGAAAAGCCGCTGTACGGCTTGCGCTTCTTTTCCCAGCAGCCCGAGGTGCAGCCGGCAAAGAACACGTATTCGAACTCCAGTCCCTTGGAGCCGTGGGCGGTCATCAGGTTCACCCCTTTTTCGTTGCCGGCCACCTGCACCAGGGGCAGCACCAGTCCTTCCTGGCGCATCAGCCCGATGCGGGACATAAAGGCGTCGAGCTCCAGCTGCGGGTGGCGGCGCGTTTCCTCTTTCACATGGTCGAAAAAGCCGGTGAGCAGCTGCATGAGCCAGGGCCGCTCGGGATGGTTCATCACATGCGAAAGGAAGCCCCCCTCGCGGATCACCTTTTCCACCAGTCCCTGGAGGGTTTGATTGGAAACGGCCGATACGAGCCGCTCCATGAGCAGCACCGCCTCTTTGAGGCTTTTATTCATCGGCTGCCAGAACAGGTCGGTAGGCTGCTCGTTGATCTTTTCGTTGAGGAACTGGCGCAGCGATTTGCCCTCGCGGTACCGCTGCTCCGACACCTGCAGGGTGGCCATGGCGATCTCGTTGGCCGGTATGTCGAACCACTCGAAGTGCAGCAGCTCAAACAGCAGTTCGTCGCCGCTGTACGGTATATGGTGTTCGGCGGCCAGGTACTCCAGCACCAGAAGGAGCTGACGGATGAGCGGCTGGTCGATGACATTAAGCTGGCGGCGGCTGTAATAGGGCAGGCCTTTCAGGCGCAGGTAGTTGGCCAGCTCCTCGCCGTAGCGG
>DATAGL010000538.1:0-1555 GCA_036263755.1 Chitinophagaceae bacterium
CGTTCCTTTCCGTTCTGGACGGAGTATATACGGGCTATATACGGAGTATACCCGAAGCAAACCCGAGCAAGGAGCAAAGAAATACCGAAGGAATAGCGAAGAAAAGGCGAACAAGGATCGAACCCTTATGCTGTAAGACACAGGGTTTCGCGCCGAGCAAAGGAGAAAAGGAGCGAATGAGGCGTATCAACCCATTCAACTCATTCAACGAATCAACTAATTCCCCATTCCAAATCCCCAATCCCTAAAATGGGCCTCACGCCAGCAGATTCCGCTCCACATACTGCTCCAGCCAGGGGTGCATTTCGTAAAAGGTGCGGCCTTTTTCGGGGGTATTCTCGATAAAGGAAAAACCCGGATCGCTCAGTTGCCGGACGGCGGCCACTACCCTTTCGGGCAAGGTGGCGCGGAGCCGGTTCCGGATGGCCGACAGGGAATGAAGTCCGGTGGTAGCGCAGGGGGCGAAGCCGATGATCCGGCCGGTGTCCACGCCTTCGTCGATCAGGTGCAGGGTGGCCGCCATGGGAAAGCCGAACAGCACGGTCCAGGCAATGGTGGATTTACCCCGCAGGAAAGGCAGCAGGCCCCAGTGGTCGTTGATCAGGCCCTTGCGGAACCCGTCGATGAGGTTCTTTTTGAGGATGCCGTTGATCTTATGAAAGCCGATGGAAAAATTGCGTTCCTGCAGGACCGGCGTGATCTGCGGGTCGGTATGCCGGCAGCGGAGCGTTTGGTACGGCTGCCGGTTGCCCTTGAGCAGGCTGATGCCCTTCACCAGCGCCGGCTGCGACAGCAGGAGGCGCACCTTCCGGTTCGGGTGGTGCGGGATAAAATATTGCTCTACCGTAAAGCCGGCCCGGGTGAGCTCGCGGTGAATCTTTCCAAAAAAAGGCGGAAAGCCGATGAGGCAAACCTTTTCGGTGGTATCCGGACGGCATTCAGCGGGTGCTCCGTGCTGCGTCAGGAAGGCCTGGGCCTCTTCGCGGGATACACCCGGGAAAGGATGCACGCCCTGGTGGTCTACGGAAGAAAGGAATTGTTCCCGGCAACCGGCCGTGTACTCATCCGGGGCCTCCTTGCTGTCGTACCAGAGCAGCTCGTTGAAATAACGCACATCGCCGGTGGCCCCGTAACCGGTAGCCAGGAACCGGCGGATGCGTTCCCGGAGGGCGGCGGTCATCGGCTTTTTGCGCCGGAAATGCACTTTGGCCAGTGTCGCATCAAAGGCGCGCGGGAAGGTGCGCAGGCCCATCTCCACGGCCGCCCATTCAATGGCAGCGGCTTCCTGTAACAGGCTACGGTGGAAATCAACCCAAGCCGGACCGGCCGCCGGGGCCTGCGGGGTCACCTCAGGCGCCTGCAGGCTGGGGCTGTTTTTTTCCATGGTTGATTTTTATGTATTCGGGATGCCGGGCCAGCTCGCGCTGGAAGGAAGTAAGATCGGAGAATTCCACCTGGTCGCCGTAGCTGTCCTGGATAAAGCCCAGGAACTTCTCGATGTCCTTGAAATACTGGTGGTACTGCTTTGTATGGCATTCGATGAGGATCGGGATGC
>DATAGL010000539.1:0-2458 GCA_036263755.1 Chitinophagaceae bacterium
AACGCGAGCAGTATCCCGAAGACCTGAAGGAAAAAGGAATCGAGCTGCATGCGGCTTCCGCCACCCGGCAGCACATGCGCAATTTCATCGAGTGCATCCGCACCGGCGCCCTGCCCGTTTCCGACATCGAGCAGGGACATATCTCCACGGCCTCCTGTATTCTGGCCAACCTGTCCATGCAAACCGGCCGCGCACTCACCTACGACCCGGCAAAGAAGATCGTGACCGGCGACCCCGAAGCCACGAAGCTGCTGAAGCGCTCGTACCGGGAAGGCTGGACCCATCCCTGGAAGGGCTGATGAAAAAACGCAACCTGCAGTACTCTGCTTCCCCTTCCTGCCGCCTGGCAGCAGCAGACGCATGCGGGTGCCGGGCGGCGCCGACAATACAGGATGGCTATTCTGCCATTCATACACCTGGTTGCCCGGACAAACACAAAGCTTACCGATATTGCCGCCTTTAAGCGCTGCCTATGCCCCGACGGATTCGCCCCCTGCTTCTTTTACTCCTGCTGCTCACCGGCCTGCACCGCCTGGCTGCCCAAACCTGTTCCTGTGCGCAGGAATTCACTTTTCTGACTAATTACATGGAGGCCAATCATCCCGGCCTGAACGCCCTGGCCACTTCGGCGAAAGCAACCTATACCCGGTCGCTGAAAGCGCTGCAGGAAGAAATGCGGGCGGCTGCGCCGCAGGAAGACTGTATCCTGTACCTGCAGGCCTACTTTACCCTCATCCGCGACCACCACATCCGCATCGATCCGGTAGTGCCTCCCATCCGGAGATTCAATACCGCGGATTCCGCGGCCCTGGACAGTTTTTACCGGAGTACGGCCTTCAAGCAAACCGTCCGGCGAACCGTTGATTCTGTCGCACTGGCCCGGCAGCTGCAAAAAGTGCCTGCCGATGGCCTGGAAGGCTGGTACCGCGATCCGAACGAACAGCTCATTGCCGTGGTGCCGGACAGGCAGGGCGGCTGGGAATACAGCGGGATTGTGGTGACCAGCAAGTCCCGTCTGTTCCCCGTGGGCACCGTTCGCTACCAGTTCCGGAAGCGGCCGGAGGGAGTGCTCTGGGCGAAGCTCGTACTGCCGGATCACCAGCGGCTCTATACCGAAGTAAGCCTGACACCCATGGGCCTTCCCTACATCGGGTTGACACGGCTGCACGCGGCTCCCGGGAAAGAGGAGGAGCAAACAGGTCCCTATTCGTTTTCTGTACTCAACGAACAGACGAATTACCTGCGGCTGCGTTCATTCCAAGGCCACCTCACCCAGCGCCTGTCTGCCTTTTACGACAGCATCGGCAACGAGTTGAATGCCCGGCCGTACCTCATCATCGATATACGGGACAACGGCGGGGGTTCGGACGGTTCGTTCTGGGGCCTGATTCCTTACCTCTACACCCGTCCTATTCAAACCGACCAGGCCGACCTCTGGGTAAGTGCCGGTAACATCCGTCGCTACGAGGAAAGTCTGCAATACAAAAAGGAACGCGCGGACCAATACGCCCCGGAGGTACTGGAGCGGGAGCAGCAGCTGATCAACCGGATGAAGGCAATACCGCCCAACCGGTTCATTCCGCTGGTGGAAGGCCCGGTCGCTACCATCACGTCCGATTCCGTCCGGACTTTTCCCAAGCGCATCATCGTGCTGATGAACAAGGGCTGTTCTTCCTCGGCCGAAGCTTTTATTTACTATGCTAAGCAGAGCGCCAAGGTAGTAACCATGGGTACGGAATCCGGGGGCATGATGGGCTTCGGCAACGTGCTTGATTTCAAAACGCCCTGCTTCGGTTATCCCTTCCGCCATACCACCTTCAAATACCGGGACCTGCAACGGTTTGAGTTCATTGGGATGGAGCCCGACATCCGCCTGCCGGCAGAAAGCGACTGGATACAGGCGGCCCTCCGGCAACTGGAGAAGGAATAAGAATCCCGGAAGATAGAATACCTGTGCTGCCCGACCTGCAGCATGCATACCCCTTTTCGGTGAGGCCTTCCACCCGCATCGGCGATTGTTACCGGCTGCTGATCGGATCATTTTTGCACTATCAACAACACCAAAAATGATCCACATGAAACAAGTGAAATTTTTTGCCGCCCTCGCCGCCGCCGCCCTGCTCATTACTTCCTGCGATAAGAACGATACCGACGGTTACGGCAATCCTTCCACGGTGCAGTCGGTGGTGGTGAATGCCTCCGGCGACCTGACCGCAGCCCTTGCAGAATTCCGGCACCTGCTGGGCGACAGCCTGAACACCGCTCCCGGTAAAACCTCAGGCCGGCGCGAAGTAAACTGGGACGGAGTGGCCGCTGCCCTCAACAACAACGACCAGTTCCCGTTTGATTTCTTCAACTCCCTCGGCGACAATATCCCCAACGGCCGCAAGCGCGGACTGGTGTACCTGAACAACGGCACCACCCTGCGGGTGGATTCGTCCGACTTCGCCGGCATCGA
>DATAGL010000540.1:0-3437 GCA_036263755.1 Chitinophagaceae bacterium
CAAACATATTTTAATGAGCTATTCTTTTTTCAAAGGGCCACACATTGCAAAAAAGCTGAACATATTGGAGTTTCTGAACAAAGTCATTATTTTGGTCCGGCAACCAACAAACTAACATTCAAACATGTGGGGATTGTACCCGAGTGGCTTGACGGTCGATGACTTCAAGCCAGGTACCCAACGTAAATTCTCCAATGGGGAATTCCTGGTCTATCAAGAATTTGAGGAGCTGACACGACAAGAAGGCTTATTTTGCATCTACTCATACCGACTGGAATACCACTCCCAGAAACGCCAAGGCGAGATCGACTACTTGATCTTCTCCCCTGATCTAGGCATCCTGGTACTGGAGGTGAAAGGCTCAAAGATCAAGAAGGACCCAAATGGTCACTATTTCTGTTTTGATCGTTCCGTTTCCCAATGGAAGAGCATGCAGGACCCGTTCAAGCAAGCGGAAGAGAATTGCTTTTCTCTGCAGCACACACTGAAGGACACCTTCCATATGCTCCGCAAACGGCCCTTGGTCTCCTGGGGATGTATCTTCCCAGAGAATGAGCTCCTGATCACCGGCCTGGATTACCCGCGTTGGCGCTACTTGGACCATGAGCAATTCATAACGAGTCTCTATCCATCCTTGCAGGCGATCCCTGTTCAGGAAAAAAGGAAGTCCTCGCAGCGCTTTGACAAGCTCTCAGACCTGGACATCCTTACCTTGAAGCGGGCCTTGATCGGTGAGCCGTTTGAAGGCCAGCTAGTGGCCCTGGACCTTAGCAAAGGCTTGGAACAACTCAGCCAACTGACCAGCGCCCAATCCAAGGTGCTGCTGGACCTTTCGGACAACGAGCGGGTCTTTTTCATCGGTGCCGCGGGTACGGGCAAGACCTTTATGGCCCTTCAAGAGTTCAAACGGCTTCATTCCCTTCAAAAAACGGTAGGCCTGGTGGTCACCAATGAGAACCTGCGCCAATGGGCCCTTTCGACGCTCCGTCCTGAGCTGGGGGACATGAGCCCCTTTGTGTGTACCTATGATGAATGCTCCAGCAAGTCTATAGGCCCTTGGGATGTCCTGATCATCGATGAGGTCCAGGACCTCCTTTTTGATGGACGGTTGAAAGCGTTGAGCCCCATTGTAAAAGGAGGTCTTGCCCAAGGCCATTGGCGGTTCTTCGGTGATCCCCTGCGGCAGACCCTAGGCCACTCCCCCATGGATGTAAAAGGAGCACTCATTCAGAATGGCATCGATCCCAATGGTCTCTCCTTCTACAGGCTTCGTTTGAATGTGCGCAACACCAAAAGGATCATCCAAGGTCTCAAAAAGGCCGTGGACCTCTCGGATACGGAACTATTGGAGAATGACTATACTGGGGAGAAGATCGATCTACTGATCTATGAACAAGGGCAATTGGCGGAAAAGATAAACAAGGAGGTCCATAAGTTCCTGAATGAAGGGCACCCACCCCACCGGATCTCGGTCATAATCCCCACGGACACCCTACAAAAGGTCAGCCCATCGTTCACCTTCCCTTACTATTTGGTGAGTGATCCTTCTGCTTTCATTGGGCTCAAAGGGATCACTGTGGGTGATGAGCACGAGGTCAAGGGGCTGGAGAATGACATCGTACTTTATGTGCTACCAGAGGATGGAAGATCAGACGCTCAACGACGCATGTACATTGGCATGTCCCGGGCCCGGCTACGCCTGGTGACCTTTTGTTCCTTGAGGAATGTCGCTAAATATATCAACATCATAAAAACAGAAGAATGATCCTACGTGATGAGATCATCGAGGTGGTCCGAAAAGAGATCGTTGGCCCAAACGAAAAGGACGAGGCCGCATTACAACAAGAGTTACTCCAAGAAGTACCGCTCAGCAAATACATCTCAGGCATACTAGAGCCCTACTGTGATGAAATGAGTGCGGAGGACATCCATGAGGATGGCGACCTCACAGATGAGGATGCAAAAGGTTTCACTGCCGCTACGGGTACCAGTCAATCCTCTATGGGCTTCAGTTTCTTTTTGGGTGATCTACCGTCCTATGAACTGGCCCTAACCGTCAGTTATGGCACTTACACACGTTTGGAAGGGGACACGTTCCAACGTGCCCCCCATCAAAGGACCTTCACGGTGAGGACCGACCAGCTGGGGCTTGACCGCCCCTTCCGGGAACGCTTCCATGAAGGGCACCTGGGCATACTACTTGTTCAGAGAGACCCCTCCAACCGGTTCTTTGACACGACCGGCAAGCGTTTGTTCACCCTTTCGGTATCCAACCTGCAGCGCAAGGAAGGGTCCCAACGTCCCTCTTTCGATGAATGCTTCTACCAAGTGGAGCTCAAGCTCCAGGTCCTTTCGGGGGCAGGCATCCTTCCCTATCCGGAGTATGATGTGCTGCAAGGGGAGGATGAAATGAACAATCGGCTCCTCTATAGAGGGGTCAGGAACTACTCCATTGGACATGGATGTTCGGTGGTGTGGGATGAAGCGCAACAGGTGGTGAACGAACTGCGGTCGACCTATTTGCCCTCATTCGACCTTTTCCCTTTGAACCACCGAGAATTGGCCGGTATCGACCTTTCCATGCTCCGCTTCTACCAGGATGAGGACAACGCTTTTACACTACGGACCTTGCAACATCTGGCAGACCAATATGCCACCTGGATCAAGGAGAATGAAGGTCGTCTGGGCTCCTTGCCGGATCCCTTGCTTCGCGACCAAGGAGCGAAGAACATCGTGGAGTGCAAAAAGGTCTTGGCCCGCTTTGGGGAAGGCATTGCCCTTTTAAGGAAGGACCCGCAGGTACGACTTGCCTTCCGGTACATGACCTGGGCCATGCTCTTCCAACAGATCCGTTATGGACTGAGCGAACGCCCTTGGTCCATTCAAGATGGCGAGCCGTTCATGGAAGATCAAACAATGCCGCAGGTGGAGGACCCGACCAGTTGGCCAGATCACGACCCTAAACTAGGACGCAATACCCGACTGGGCAAATGGCGGCCCTTTCAGATCGCCTTTGTATTGATGAACCTGAACGCCCTTGTCCATACTGAGGCGAAGGAGCGCGAAGTGGTGGACCTCATTTGGTTCCCGACGGGTGGAGGCAAGACCGAGGCCTATTTGGGATTGACCGCCTTCACCCTGTTGTACAATAGGATCACACAAAAGAAGCAGCGAGGGACTGACGTGCTGATGCGCTATACCCTGCGGCTGCTGACCACCGAACAATTCCAAAGGGCCTCTTCCTTGATCTGTGCGGCCGAGCTTCTACGGCAAAAGGCGAACCCCACTCTGGGTGAACAGCCGATCACCATCGGGCTTTGGGTCGGTAGTGAGGTCACGCCGAACAATCGCGCGGTGGAGAAGCTGAACAAGATGATCCAAGAGGACAAGCCTTACGCGTTCGTGCTGTTGAAATGTCCCTGCTGTGGCAAGCGGAT
>DATAGL010000541.1:0-2790 GCA_036263755.1 Chitinophagaceae bacterium
TCAGGAGCCGGGCTTCTTTAATCGTGCTGTTCAGCCGGTGGAACATCCGGCGGCGCCAGGTCGGGCGGGCATTCCACCGGAACGGATTCAACAGCCAGCGTCAGTGCAGCCTGTTTGCGCAGCAAGGCTTCCTGTTCCTTACGGTACTGCAGGGTCTCGCTTCTGGTGAGCGTGGCGAGGCTGCCTTTTCCCTCAAAGAAATAATGCACGCTGATGAAGCGCTTTACATGAAGCCGGGTTTCCGGGGGCAAAAATCCCTGCAGCCTCCAGAAGTTACGGCTGCCGGCCTTGCGTATGGCCTTGTGTACATTGCCGGGACCTGCATTATAGGCGGCCAACACCAGCAGCCAGTCGCCGAATTCGGCATACAGGCTTTTGAGGTAATGGGCCGCCGCCGACGTGCTTTTGTAATAATGGGTGCGATCATCGCGCTTACCGGAAATCTTTAACCCCAGCTCTTTAGCAGTGGCAGGCATCAGTTGCCAGGGACCCCGGGCTCCTACCGGCGAAAGCGCGGTGGTGTGCAGCTTCGATTCCACTACGGCCAGGTAGCGCAATTCCAGGGGAAGGCCCTGCTTTTCGAATACGGCATCAATAATCTCAAAATACCGCGGGCTGCGGTCTTTAACTTTCTGCAGCCATTCCCCGTTTTTTTTCAGGTAGCCCTGCATGTAAGAAGAGGCCTGGGCATTCATGGGTACCGGCAGTGCTGCTGCAGCCTGTGCAGCCGTGTCGGCTGACTGCGCCGTGTCGGAATCGGTTTGTGCGAGTTGTACCAGTCGCTGACCGGAAGCCAGGAGTGCGGGTTGCTGTTGCTGGAAGCGGGCGGCGGAGGCGACCCCGGTTTCCGATTTTGCCAGTGCGGACCCGGACAACAACAGGAATCCTTTGGCCAGCAGGCGGGCTTTGCGTGTTTTTGATTTCAACATCGTTTTAAGGGTTAGGTAAAACAATGCCGGCCCTGAGGGTTTGGATTAGGTTAGCTGATCATGGATAAAGGAGATCGCAGGGATTGAATGCACCGGGGGACGACTTTTTCAGGCTTTTCATTTCCGGCGGTTCAGGGCCTTGCAATCGGTGTAAGATCGGATCAAAAGTAGACCGGCCTTTCGGCAACTCATAGCTTTTCGGTACAGGGAAAACTACGGCGCATACATAAAGCACTACTTATGAAACCACTACACTTGAAAGTTTGTATACTGATATTTTGTCACACCTCCCTGCCAGGAGGAACCTTCCGCTTCAGCCACTCCGGGCAACCGTCTCACTGTTGAGCGCACACGAGCAAGAAATATGCCGGAAAATAAATGAACAGAGCAGGATACCGCCGGGAATCCATGGCTGATTCCGGAAAGCGATAGAGTCAACCGGAAAAATGAATAGCAGCCTACGGGTGATCAGCCCACTGTAACCGCGTGTACGCATGTGGAAAATGAAGATGCCCTACCCGCAACCTCCTTACTGTTACCGGCAGGCCTGTCCCTACCAATCAGGCACCTTCTTTGTGCTGTCCCCGTTTATAATCTTTGGCTATGCCTACACAGAAATTAACTACAGAGGAGTTCAAGGAAAAAATTTTCGATTATACAAAGGAAGAATCATGGTCCTACAAGGGCGGGCTTCCGGCGATCATTGACTTTTATGCCGACTGGTGCGGCCCCTGCAAAGCCGTGGCCCCCGTATTGGAAGAATTATCGGAAGAATATAAAGAACGGGTGACCATCTATAAAATAGATACCGACCAGGAGGCGGAGTTATCCGCCCTGTTCGGTATCCAGAGTATTCCAACATTCCTGTTCATTCCGAAAGAAGGAAGCCCCATGATGCAACGCGGTGCATTGCCGAAGCACTTCTTTCAGCAGGTGATTGAAGAGCGGCTGCTGCAGGCAGCCAATGGCTAGCCTAGCGTTTGTCAAGGTCCGTTGTACGCTCCTCAGCCGATTCATCCTGTGCGGAGTCCTGCTCCGGAAAGCGGGGGGATCCGTCTTCACTTACCTGTACAAAGGCATCATCTCCGTTTTTCAGTGGTGCATCCTGTTCCTGAAGGGGAATTTCTTTTTTATCCATAACACGTTTTCCCTAAGTAACAAAAAATGCATGCCAGCAATGCGACGCAGCCATTGCCTGTCCCTTTACTCTTTGAAGGGTCCGCTGATCAGGGTGACAACGGAAGCGGGCGGCAGCGTAACGGCATTCCGGGCAACCGTACCGGTAAGCTTGCAGTCCTGCACCCCGGCATCGGTGATATAGTAATCAAACTGCTCCGGGAGGTTTTCTCCCTGCAGTTGCACCTTTACGGATTTATCCGAGCTGTTGATCAGTACCATTGTGAATGTACCCATCGCCGCATGTTCATATGCCGTCGCCAGCACGCCGGCTCCTTCATCCGACTGAAGCTGCACCATGCGGGCGCCCGGACGGATGAACCGGTAATAGTGCTTCGACACATAATATTTCTTGCCCCGGGAAACAGACCCTTTCATGAGGTTATAATCGCCGATGCCATCGAGCTGGCTGCCCTGCCACCACACCCAGGCCGATACCTTTCCGTAATACAGGGCTGCATGCATATCCATGGCCAGCTGCAGGGCTCCTGATTTGCCGGGGCCACTGCCTTTCCAGCTTTCGCCGTACCCTGAAGTTTCCGTCATCCAGTAGGGCTTGCCGGAGGGTATGCGGTGTTCATTACCGGTAGTGGTCCATAAGCGCGCCAGCTCGGATGTAGCTGTAGGCACTACCCCATCCTGGTAACCATGCACGGCCCAGATATCGAGCTGCTGCAGGGCAGCA
>DATAGL010000542.1:0-1731 GCA_036263755.1 Chitinophagaceae bacterium
CGCAGCACCCCGCCGAAACAGGCCGTGATGGTCCCCAGGGCAATGCAGACCGTAGCGGAAAGGCCGAACCGGATGCCGATCTCGATACCGGCGACGGTGAAAAGCCCGAGTCCGAGGGCATCGAAAAGGAACAGTGCAGACCCCCACTTCCGGATATAGCGGCCGAAAAGCATGGCGAGCACTGCCGAAGTAAAGATGAGGTAAATGGCCAGTTCGTTGTGCAGCCAGGCCACCGGCAGGTTGCCCACCAGGATGTCGCGCAGGCTGCCCCCGCCGATCGCCGTCACAAAGGAAATGATCAGCACTCCGAACGGATCCAGCCGCCGCTCCATGGCCGAAAAAGCCCCCGAAACAGCAAAGGCGAATGTGCCCAGGATGTCGATGAGAGAAAGCAGCATGCGGGAAAGGTTGAGCGTGAATTTAGGGGGAAAAGTTTAAGGTTTAAGGTTTAAGGTTTAAGGTTTAAGGTTTAAGTGGGATTGCTTGTGGGTGGCGGGTGCTGCAGGTGCCAGCTATTTTTTACCAGGGAAAAGGCAAGGGGGAAGCCGTGCAGGAACAAGGTGTTCTGTCTGCACGGTTTCCCCCTTTAGGTATGCGAAACCGGGTTACCGCTTCCCCTGAAGCTGAGCAGCAGCCCATCAGGCTGCACGCACCGCAAACCCAATCCCTCTTATTTCTTCTTCAACACCACCTTTGCCTGACTGAACTTATACGCCGGCTCGAGGAAGGCAATATAATTGACCCAGGCTTCTTTTTTATCGTAGTTGTTTTTGTACACCTTTTTGGTGGTAATAATGAGCTTGTCTTCTTCCGCACGGGCGGTGGAGATAAAGGTCCCGCTTGCGTTATCAACCGTCAGGTTCAGGTCCTGCAGTCCATCTACCGTATAACCTGCAGGGACCTGCACCACTATATTGTTTTCAATAGAGCGGGCATACGGCACCCAGATATCGGTTTTGCGGCCGGCCAGCTCTTCGCCTTCCAGCTTGATCTGGTCGCCGATCAGCTTACCCACCTCAAAGATGTAATTGCGCCCGGCCTTGCTGACCAGCTTTTTCAGGGTGAACTTTTCCCGGTACTGCAGTAGTGCGGTGTCACCAAAACGTCCGCTTTGCAGCAACTCGAAATCCTCATACTTATCGAGGTCGAACTCGCGCTCCACGTCTTTCTGGAACAGCTCTTTCCGTTCTTTTACCTTATCGTCCCTGTCGGGGTTTTCGTATTTGGGTCCGGTAGCTACAGGCGTTTCATCCTTCTTCTTCCCCTTGCTTTTCGGCTCCACGTAATACTTTTCAAAATCGGCCGACAGGTAATCGCGGTCCAGGTTGGCCTTGCCGATGAGGTCGCGCTTTTCCGCCCCGGCGAACGTACTGGTCCGCTCCACCCGCACGAGGTCCATGGCCTCGTTCAACCGGATGGCATACTCCTGCCGGTTCAGGTTCTCCGCAACCGTAGAGGCCGGGATGGTAGCCCGGTAATAGCGGTTGGCCTCGTCATAAGCGATGGCATAGCCTTCGGCGCTTTCCAGGAAAGGATACGGCGTTCCGAACGCATCAAAGTTGTTGAAGGCTTCCAGGTACACCCATTTGCGCTTCGATTTCACCCGCAGGAGAAAATCCAGCTCTTCCATGAAAATGGCATCGCGCCAGGTGCCCAGGTTGCGGGGCACGTACACCTGCAGTTCCGATTCAACGCCGATGGCCTTCAGGGCCATCCGCATGGCGGTAGCGA
>DATAGL010000543.1:0-8744 GCA_036263755.1 Chitinophagaceae bacterium
AAAAGCGCATGTGTATGGCTGTTACACCTGCGCTTTTTTTGTTCCGGTCCCTGTGCCTATTGCGCCTGCAACTTATTCCTTTCCGCCGGGTCCCCGGTAATAGCTGGCCGGATCGGTCAGCACTTTGGTCCATTGACGCTGGTGGCTCGCCTGCCATTTCGGGTTGTCCTGTATGGTCCAGTCCACCCCGGAAAGCTGTGCCTGCACAAAATCCCTTTGCTCGGGATGCACGAACAGGGGATGCCGGTAAAACCATTCCCGGTCTTTGGTCAGCTCTTCCCAGAAAGCTTCAAAGGTGGCATACGCGGTATGAAAAACGGAAGTTTCATCACGGTCTTCATCATACGTGCTGTGCTCATACAAAAACGTATACGTGCCGTCCGGCTCCTGTAAACGGTACAGGCTGCCGCCACTGGTATCGGCATGGATGTCGAAGTAGAGTTCCCGTGTGGCCATAAGGGGCTAAAGGTAGCGGTCCCCGGGTAAGCGCCTGTACTTTTTTCCACAATTTCCTGGCGGTGCGGCGAAAGAATGTAAATTGAAAAACGTTTAAACAAGAACCCAATGATTTTTTCTTCCCTCCGGATGGCTGCCGGCCTGCTGCTAGGAGCAGGGTTCCTGCTGACAAATGAGCCCCGGTACTTGAATCCTGCAAACGATCATACCTTCACCATGCACTATTCTCCAGCTGATTCCTTCGCCCTGGTAAAGCCGGGCGCAACACTGCAAAAGATTTCCGGCCAGTTCAGCTTTACGGAAGGCCCAGCGGCCGACCGCCAGGGCAATGTTTATTTTACCGACCAGCCGAATGACCGTATCTGGAAATGGAATACGGACGGGCGACTCGAACTGTTCCTGGAAAAGACCGGGCGGTCCAACGGCATGTATTTCGACGGGAAAGGCAACCTGCTGACCTGTGCGGATGAAAAGAACGAGATCTGGTGTATCAGCCCGCGGAAAAAGATCACCGTGCTGTTCTCCGATTATGAAGGCAAAAAACTGAACGGTCCCAACGACCTCTGGGTGCATCCGAAAGGCGGAATCTATTTTACGGATCCTTATTACCAGCGGTCATACTGGACCAGGAAAAAAGGAGAGTTGCCCGGCCAGGATGTATACTATCTGCCCAAAGGAAAAAAGGAAGCCGTTCCGGTGGATACGACCCTCGAGCAGCCCAACGGCATTATCGGTACACCGGATGGAAAAACCCTGTATGTGGCGGACATCCGTGCCGGGAAGACCTACCGCTACACGATTGAAAATGACGGACGGTTATCCGGCCGTGTCCTGTTCGTGGAGCAGGGCAGCGACGGGATGACGCTGGATGCCCAGGGCAACCTCTACCTTACCGGGAACGGGGTAACCGTATATAACGCAGGCGGAACGAAAATCGGCCATGTAGCCGTACCGGCAAAATGGACCGCCAACGTCACTTTTGGCGGCCCGCAAAGGAACCTTTTATTCATAACCGCTTCCGAAGCCGTCTATACCCTGGAGCTGACCGTATCCGGGGCACAATAGTCCGGCGTATGAATTGGTTTCGGCGGCTATACTGCTGATTTTTCCGGCACCAAGAAATCTATGTATAAGGGTGCCTTAGCCGGCCGGGAAACACCGACCAGCCCCAATGCGCTACAGCATAAAAGCAACAGAGCCCTGCATGCAGGGCTCTGTTGCTTTTGGCGGGAAGGGGTTTTAATATCCGTAGGGCGTAAAGCGCTTTCCGAATATGAGCACATTGGCCCGGCCTTCGAGTATGTTGCCCGTCGTGCGGTATTTAAAGCGGATGCGGTCGATGCGGCGGCCTTCGGCAGCCAGCTCAATGACCCTGCTGAACTGGTCGGCCGGGATCACATCATCGAGTGAGGGCTCGAGCTTGTCGCCGTTGTCAAAAACCACTTCCAGTTCATTGAGGCGGACGTCGCGGTCTTCCACCCGGAAGCGCAGGGCCGTGAATTGCGACCGGCTGCTGACAGCGATCTCGTCCATGTCACGGACAAAGTTGACTTTCCGTTCGCCCAGCAGTTCCCAGCCTTCTTCAATAGGGATACTGCGGCGCGAGGCACAGGAAGACAGAAAAAGAACTAAGGCCAGCAGGCTCAACTGAACGGGATAACGCCAGGTAAATCGAAGATTCATAATTCGCTTTACCTATGCTTTTCAAATTTCAGGCCGTGCCGTTCAGGCGCAGACCTCCGCCTGTACTTTGGCCCGGAATCCGGCAGGCAGCTCGGTTTCCGAAAGCCGGAGCAACTGCTCGAATACGGGCGCAGGCGCTTGTTGGCGCACGGTGGTCAGCCAGCGGGTGGCTTCCGTTTTATTGATGCCCCGCATCATCCAGCGGGCCGCAGCTGCTTTTTCGGTTTCCGGCAGGGAAGCCTGCACCCGGGCGTTCAGCTGCTGGATTTCAGCATCGGTATAATAATTCCACAGCACTGCATTGAGCACGGTTTCTTCACGGCCCATGTGTTCCAGGTTAAACACGAGAAAGTCGCGGAAGGCTTTATTGATGGCTGATCCGCAAAGTACGCGGGCTTCCGCCTCTTCAACGGCTTCGAACATGAGCAGCAGCTGGACCAGTTTCCGGCCGAGCGCTTCATCGTGTTCATGTTCCTGTTCAAAGGCATCCACCAGGGCCGGCTCGTAAGCGGCGATCGCAGGCAATACGTAGGCGTCTTCCAGGGCCGCATGCTGCTCGAATTGCTGCACCACCAGCCGGACGCGCCCGATGGCGGAAGCGGCTTCTTTCGGGTCGGCGAAACAGGTTTGCTGCAGTTGGAGCGCCGTATCATATAACAGGGCTCGGAGGCCTTTGTGGATCAGGTTAAACGGATTGAAGCGTTGCATGGCAGTGAAGTTTTGGTTCCGGCAAATATGCGCCGGCGAAAAGCCCGGGGCAAGTCCCGTACGCATGAACTGCAGGCTTCCGGTCACGGGCTGCGTACTTTGTGCCGCCGGCTGCCGGCCGCACGACGGGTAGGCTGGGGAAGCCGGGGAAAGGCCGGAAGATCAGTGCTACCCGGAATGCGCTGTTGCCAAAGGAGAAGGCTTCCAATTCTATTTTGTTTATTGCGTTGTGCCACCTGCCGGAAGGAGAAGGCCTTCGGGAATGGATACAGGAAATATGGACCATGCTGTTTGCTGCCGTACCGCCCGGTGGCATGAACATTGCAAAATACAGGAGAACGCTAAAGGACATACGATATGATCAGAGGAGTACTGGCCGGATTGTTCTTTTTATCGCTTTCCGGCGCCGCCCAATCCGATACCGCAAACATTACCGCTACCGATTCTGCCCGGTGGAACCATACTTCCGAAGCCCGGGCCCTGCAGCCCGAAACCGCCGGGCCGGTGTATAAGCTGAAGCCTGCCGTGGATATACCGCTTACCCTGGTCGCCGGGGGCTGGTCGGGCTTTGCCTTTACCAAAGTCTATTCAAAGGATCCCTCCAGCCCGCAGACCATACAGCAGCTGCGCCCGGAGGATATCAATGGCTTTGACCGCTGGGCTTACGATATTTATTTGGAGAAGGCAGCCGATGCCAGCGACCTGCTGTTTTACGGCTCCATGCCGCTGCCGGTAGTGCTTTTCCTGGATAAGAAGATCCGTAAAGACGCCGGCAAAGTTGCTTTCCTGTACCTGGAAGCGATGTCGTCGACCGGGCTGCTGTACACCGGTTCCACATTTCTTTTTGATCGCTACCGTCCTTACACCTATAACCCGGCAGCGCCAATGGACATGCGGGTGGATGGCGGCGCCAAAAATTCCTTTTTTGCGGGGCACGTGGCCCTGGTAGGTACCGCCACATTTTTTGTAGCGAAGGTGTTCAACGATTACCACCCGGAATCGAAAGCCCGCTGGGCCTTTTTTACCGGGGCCGGGCTGGCTACGGCGGCTACCGGTTACCTGCGTCACCGCGGAGGCCGTCATTTCCCGTCCGATGTACTGCTCGGTACCGCCGTAGGCACGCTTTCCGGCATTCTGGTGCCGCACTTCCACAAAAACCCGCTTTTTAAAAATAAAGACATCAGCCTGATGCCGTTCACCGGACTCTCTCACGGATTAAGTTTCCGGTACCGGCTGTAGCCGTCGTACTTACGGAAACCCCTGCTTCCGGCAGTGGTGGCTCGATCTATACCGAGGCTCCCCGGTGGGAAAGCCTCTCATTTTTTCCCGGTTGTTGTTATACAGCAGGAGCGCTGAAATCTGCCCCTGGCCAACCCGTTGGCTTCATTCCCTGCTTACCGGTGAAACCACACGGGCGGACATTCTGTGGCACGGAATTTCCAGCATTTTATAAAACAACCATATGGACCCAAGAGATCCGAACGGCCGGCCCAAGCCGCCGGAAGAAGTGACCAACCAGGATACCAGCCTCACCAATCAGGACACGAGCCTGACCAACCAGGATGCCAGCCTGGTCAATAATGAACAATACCCCATGGATACCCAGAAAATGAGCGATGCGGCTACGGGCGTCAACGATGACAACCTGACGCAGACGGCCAGCGATGGGGAAACGGCGCCTGAATACGGTGATGCTGCCGATCCTGCATTCGAAGCGATGTAAAAAGCCCAAACTTATTCAGTCAATAAAAATTTACCGTTATGAACGATCAGCCGAAAGACTCTTCCCTGGACACGCCCGGGGAAGCCAACCGGGGCAAGCACATCAACTTCCTGGCGTTGGAAGAAGAAAATGATGACCGCGCAGCAGGCGGCCAGTTGTTTGCTTCCGGAAAGGAGGAAGATGGTCCGGATGTCAACCGGGACGACATGAATGAAAATGATACAGACCGGTTGGCCGGTTCCGACCGGGCGGGAACCGCCGAGCGCAAGGACAACCGGATCGACGAATAATCCCGATCCATAAAAGACCGGAACAACCGGTACCCCGATCCTCGTAGCCGGCAGCTACACTTTCAGGTTTCCGGCCGGCCATTCCGGTACATAGTCCGGCGGCAGTGATTCGTCGGGCGAGAGGCTTTTCGGGCGCCGCTTCAGGGGCTGCCGGTGCATCAGCGTGCCGGAACGCCAGAGCCATTCCACCGGTCCGTAATGGAAGTATCGAAGCCACCAGTGACTGATGCCCACCTGCAGGACGAAAAAGGCTATTGCCAGGAGGTAATTCAGTCCCGGGCTGGTGAGTCCATACAACCCGAACCCAATGCCAAAGAACAGCAGGAGTCCGAAAGCCGTCTGCGCCAGATAAGAAGTCAGTGCCATTTTCCCCACAGGGGCCAGATGCCGCATCCATTGCTTCCCGGATTTCCGGAAGGTGGCGAGCGTCAGCCCGGTAATGATGCTCAGGGTCAGCGCCGCATTAAACAGGTCGTACAATCCCATGAACCCGAAATTGATCCAGGGATTCTGAAAAAAGCCCAGGTTCCAGAGTTTGCTGGCTCCTGCGAGTCCGAGTGCAAGAAGCAGGCAAACGGCGGAAAGGGCCAGCGTCCGTTTCCACACCTTTTGGAACACAGGGCGGCAGTGAAGGCCCAGGTCGAACCAGCCCTTGCGTCCGGTATACATGCCCAGCAGGAAAAAGCCCAGGGTGATGAACAGGCGGCCGCTGACCACCTGGAACTCGAACTTGGTACCGAAGTGCATCAGGTTGAACCGGAGAATATCAGCCAGCGATCCCCGGGCGACCACGGCTTCATAAGCCTGGCCCATGGATTCAAATCCGGCAAAGCCGGCCGGCATGCTGCCGGAGAGCAGTGACACCAGTCCCATCATCCGGCCCGGAACATTGGCCACCAGTAACAATCCCAGCGCCAAAACCCAGCGGTCGGAAAGCCGGCGCAGGAGCAGCAGCACAAATCCCAGCGGAACATAGATGGACAGGATATCGCCCAGCCAGAAGGCGTGGTGAATGAGTCCGATCAGCATCAGCAGGGCCAGCCGCCAGGCAAAGCGGCGTACGAAGGTCTGCGGCTGGTCTTCCAGGCTGCGCAGCTGCAGGTAAAAGCTCAGGCCGAAAAGGAAGGAAAAAAAAGAAAAGAATTTTCCGGTTACCAGCAGGTTATTGATGATTTCCGCTGTGCCAGTACCGGCATCCCCGAACTTGTTGAATACCGCCTGCGGCAGCGGACCCGCCGTATACCAGTGAATGAAGTGAGCGAGCATGATGCCGAAGAGGGCAAAGCCGCGCAGGATATCAACGGTGTCCAGCCGGGGGCGTTTGGTGGAGGGATGCATATCGAATACAGGTTGTTTTGGTTGACTAAGGATCCTTCGGCACAGAGATACCGCCCGGGTACAGGTGTGTGAACGGGCAGGGCCGTCATTCGCAGAGCAGGTCTTCTCAGGAAACAGAAAGGGCCGTTCGCAGGGTACGGTGTGCGGTCCAGGCTACCGGCAGCCCCACCATCAGGATTACCGTGGTCAGCCCGGTCAGCAGGCCCGTGCGCGTCAGCGGCTGGGCAGGGGCTGCGCTCAGCGGCAGTACCACGCCGTTCATCATCGCCCAGACCAGCGCTCCGAAAACGAGACCCGAAAGCAGCCAGTACCGGCGTACCGCTGCGGAGCTCCGGTACAGGAAGACAAAGATGCCGGCAGAGGCGATGGCAATCACAAAATGCAGCAATACGCCGAGGGCCACCATGCCGGTCCCGCCGGAGAAAGCCGCCCGGCCTGCGATTCCACTGGCAATATACAGCGGAACCGCCGCGGGATTTTTACCGGTCATCAAATAATAGGTGAGGAGCGCGGCCAACAGATCCAGCAGCCCGGCCAGCCAACCTGCCTGCAGGATAACAGGCAGCAGCGGACGGGAAGCCGGGGCTGAAGGGTGCATGGGCATGACTTTGTTCCGGAAACTACAAAAGGAACGTTAGCATTTCAAGCGGCAGCCCGCTTTTTCAACCGGGAGCCGGTACTGGAACGATTTCAGTAGGTTTAGGGTATGAATTATTTCGTGGCGCCGGGATCGATCGTCCGGCAGGTATGGGGCAAGGGAGATACGATCCTGTTCATTTTTGCCGGGGCGGCAGCAGAGTTTGCCCTGAATAAAGCGGTGGACTGGCTGTATTTCACCGGGCGGCTACCGGCCGACCCGCTGGGCCGTCTGTTCTCCACCGTGGCCTATGCCCGGCAGATCGTTTTCTCGGAGGAAGAAACGGCCTTTAAAGCCATCGACCGGATCCGCGCCATCCACACAGGCGTGGAGCAGGCGCGCAAGGACGTGATTCCCGACTGGGCATACCGCGACGTGCTGTACCTGCTCATTCATTATTCCATTGCCGCGCAGGAAGTGCTGGAAAAAAAACTTTCGCCCGACGAAAAGGAAGAACTGTACCGCGTGTTCCTGCGGATCGGCACGCGCATGGGCATTCCCGGGCTGCCGCCGGATTATCATTCCTGGCTCCCGGAGCGGGACCGGCACCTCGAGCGCGACCTCGAAAAAAGCCGCTATACGGAAGACCTGTTCCGGCAGTACCGAAAGCACCTGGGACCGGTGCGCTACCTGTTGCTCCAGCAGGCCCAGATCCTGGTGGTGCCGCCGCATGTACGTCGCCTTTTGCGCCTCAGCCCGCCCTATCTTGTACGCCCCCTGATTACCCTGTACAAAGGCAGCCGCCTCATTGGGGCCGACTACCTGCTGAAGGAACTGATCCTGCCCGCTGAGTACAAAAAGCAGATCCGCGACCTGGACCGTCCACCGGCTGAAAGAGCAGGAGCAAAACAATAGGGGATTCAAAGTTCTGCATCCATCAGCCTTGCCCAGAACACAACCGACCCTGGATTAAGGGTGCTGCTCCATGCTCATTAATGGAATGTTCCGAACCTGTTTAAAACCGCTGTTAATGGTAAGAACATCTATCAATAACCTCCGCGACTTTGCGTTCCCTCGCGTCTTTGCGTGCTACCACCTCGCATATTTCGCTGCATCTGTCCCGCAAACAGGTTGCTTGAAAACACATTCCGGAACTCCTTCACATCCACATATAAATCCTTATCCTGCTCGTTCTTCCCCCATTCTGTCCATCCGCGCTTACCCTGGCACGTTATTCTACAGCATTCCTGCATGGCAAAGAAACCCGGCATATTCCCCACGTTTTTTATCTCCGGCTTTGAATGCTCTACCTTTTTGTGGAAAGAGCAGGGGCGGCGGAACCTGGTGGCAGAAACCCAGCACGACCGGTTCGCGGCGGAGGATTATGCGCTGCTCCGGGACCTGGGCATTGCCGTGTCCCGTGAAGGCATTCCCTGGCCGATGGTGGACCGCAACGGTTCCTATGATTTCAGCACCATTGACCCGATGATCGAGGCCATGAACCGCAACCAGGTGCTGCCACTCTGGGACCTTTGTCATTACGGTTACCCGGACGACCTGGACCCGTTTACCGACGCCTTCATCGACCGGTTTGCCCGCTATTGCCGGGCGGTTGCAGAATACGTAGGACCCCGGCTGCGCGGCCCTTATTTTTTCACGCCCATCAACGAGATCACCTTCTTTTCCTTTTGCGGTGGCGAGTGGGGCTGGGTGGCTCCTTACCGCAAAACGAAGGAAGACCGCTTCCGGTTCCGGGAGCAATTGTGCCGGGCGGCCATTGCGGGGGTGAAAGCGATCCGCGAGGTGCTGCCTGAGGCGCGTATGGTGCACATCGATCCGCTGGTGCAGGTGGTGGCACCCCGCGACCGTCCCGACCTGCAGCAGGCAGCCTGGGAAGAGACTTACGTGGATACCTTCCTGGCCTGGGACATCCTGTTCGGAAGCGTGCACCCGGAGTATGGGGGCAGCC
>DATAGL010000544.1:0-1893 GCA_036263755.1 Chitinophagaceae bacterium
GCATCACTTATCTGCAGGCTTCCGGCGGCGAAGTGCGGAAGGGCATTAACGGTGCAACATTTTCCCTATACCTCTGTACATAAATCATCGAAGGCAATGCTTTTTCCCATCGTTTGGGCAATAGTCACGCCTTTTGGGTACGGAGCAGTGAGCCGTTCCCCTTTCAGGTTATCCAGTAAGAAATCCTGAACCCTTTGTGCAACGGTAGGGATCGGCCGGCTGTCCAGTCCGGGAAACAGCTGTGCGTATGCGCTATTGCCTGATTGCCTGCCTTTCCCTGCTCCTCCTTTCCTGCTTTGATCTGGGACGGTACCGGGACGAGTTTCCCCGCGAGAAAGTGCTGGGCTACCGGCCCGTATACCTGACAGCCGGCGACGCCCGCCAGGTTTTCTTTACGGCCCAGAAGCAGCCAGTAAAGCAGCCCGGCAACATTTACGCCTACGGCCGTCTTATTTTCCAGGTGGAGGTGGGCCGCGGCATCCATGTCATCGATAATACCGATCCGGCCCGGGCCGACCGCATCGGCTTCATCACCGTGAACGGCTGCTCGCAGATTTCTGTCAAGGGGAAATACCTCTATACCAATGCGCTGGAAGACCTGGTGACCATTGACATTTCGGATACCGCTCACCTGGAGGAAGTAAGCCGGATCCCGAACGCCCTGCCGGATTTCCGGTACCACTATCCCCTGTCCCAGCCCGAGGAAAGCGGCTATTACATCTGCCCCCGGTACGACAGCGTAGTAGTGGGCTGGATCAAGGATTCCATCATCGCAACCTGTCAGAAAAACTAAGGCAAACTTTACTTATGCAATCCATCACCTTCCGGTTACGGGCCCTGTTCCTTATTTCCATTGTGACGGCCTCCGTGTTTTATGCCTGCAGCAAGGAAAGCGCCCTGGCTTCATCGGGCAAAGGCGGCTCCCTGTCGCGCTTTACCGTAGCGGGCAATCACCTCTACGCGGTGGACAATCACCGGCTGTACACCTATAGCTTAGATGACCCTTCCCATCCGCGCCAGGTGGCGGTCACAAGCGTAGCCTTTGACGTGGAAACCATCTATCCCTACAACAACTACCTGTTCCTCGGCACAAGCACCGGCCTCTATATTTATTCCATCGACACCCCGTCGAATCCTTCCCTGCTCAGCATGGCCCGCCATGCGCGGAGCTGCGACCCCGTAGTCGCCAATGACAGCGTAGCCTTTGTTACCCTGAAAGGCAATGCTGCCTGCGGACCGGCTGTGAGCGGGCTGTATATTCATGACATCACTGATATCCGGCAGCCCCTGCTGAAAACCACGCTGACGCTGGACGAGCCCGTGGGCCTGGGCCTGCAGGACAGCATCCTGTACGTATGCTGCGGCACTACTGGGTTGAAAGTCTTCAACGTAAAACAACCGTATGCGCCGATCCTGCTGTCTACCCAGACCGGAAGCGACTTCATTGATGTGATCCCGTACAACGGCATACTCATCTGCTACGTGCGCGACGGCATCGTGCTCTATGACATTTCCGATCCGGGGGCGCCCCAACTGATCCGGAAGATCAACAGCTAGGAACGGCGGTTTATGCCGGGAGGCCCGTACCGCGCTGCGCGACGGCCTTATTCCGGCTTGTCCAGCCGCAGGCGGCTTACTACCTGCCAGCCCTGCGGTCTTTTCATCCAGGTATCCACCAGTATGGCTGAGGAGCCGGCAAAAGCCCGGTCCCGGAAGGAGCCGGCCCAGTAAAGCTTTGACCGGACAACAGCGACGTTGTTAATGACATCCACTTTCATATCGTAATAGCGGACCGAATCGATCCGGATGTGCTGCAGGGTGTTGGTCATCCACTTTTCCCGGGACACGGGAGGCCGGTCAAACGGATAGATGACACCCAGCCTGAACTCCGGC
>DATAGL010000545.1:0-11146 GCA_036263755.1 Chitinophagaceae bacterium
TGGTGTTTAAAAATGCAGGCGCAGAAACGGTCGGGCAACGACGGGCATGCTGGAAAACAGCCGGCACGGGCATACACACCAACCGCCGGGTGCATACCGTCGGCCGGCCTGTTTTTCAGAACGCTGCGTAAAAGAAATTAGGGCTGGTCAGCGGCAACATCGGGATCGGGACCGGGCAGCAATTGAGGTAAAAGGAACCGCCTCCGGCAGACCGGGTAGAAAAGAAGCTTGCTGGTACATAAACTTGGTTTTTAAGGGACCTGGCCGCTCCGGTGGCGGTTACCGGACCAGCCGCTATTAGTCTACTAAAATAGTAGACAAATATAAAAACATCCTTTCCATACCACCAAATAAAAAATCTCCTGAAGCAGAATAAAAGGTTTGGATCATTGGCCCTATTGCTCCCGTTCTGCTGGTGTCCGGTGTAAGGTGTTTGATGTACGTAGTAAACAGGAATGGACCGTTCGCTGGAACGGAAGCAACAATAATTCCTGTTGCTCCGGGTTTGTATTTTAAAAATCCGCAACGCCATTCACAGGTTTAACACCAAACGCCAAACTCCGGACCCCAAATTCCATCCTGAAAAAGATCAATTGCCTAATTTTGCCGCATGAGCAAGGTCCCCAAGTATCAGGAACAGGAGCAGGTGGAGGTGGACGTTCTGACGGAAACCGAGCCCCCGCTGCAACTGATCGTCTGGAACGACGAGGTCAACACTTTTGAATGGGTCATTGAAACCCTGGTGGAAGTATGCGGGCACTCCCACGAGCAGGCCGAGCAGTGCGCCTACATCATCCACTTCCGGGGTAAATATGCCGTCAAGCAGGGATCGTATGATGAGCTGAAACCCATGTGCGATGCCATCACCGAACGCGGCATCGGCGCCACCGTGGAAGGCGTGCCGGTTTAAGTTCAGAAACGGGTACCCAAATAATGGGGCAGCACGGCCCGCCAGGTATTCCAGTCGTGCGGCCATTCGGGTCCCCAGATGTCCAGCTCATAAGTGATCCCCTTATTATACAGGATGGAAGCAAAGGAACGGGCCGCATCCGGCGCCTCGTAAGGCCCGCTGCCGGAAAAAAGGTGAATGTGCGAGGAACCGCGGATCTGTTCCAGGAGGGCATGGTCGGTCAGGTTGGGCATATAATGCTGCGGGCTGTTGAAGTACACCTCATCGCTGAAGTAACCCCGCGTATATTCGGTCAGGTCATACACGCCGCTGAGGGCCAGTACGCCCTGCAGCAGGTCGGGCCGCTTCAGGAACAGGTTCATGCTGTGCAGCGCACCGAAAGAGGCCCCGCAGGTCAGGATGGGCGTTTCCATGCTGGTATGGCTGCGTATAAAAGGAACCACTTCCTCGTAAACATAATCATTGAACTGCCGGTGATGCAGGGCCTTATGTGCCGGATCCATATCCGGGTGCATCCAGCTTTCGTTGTTGATGCTGTTGATGGAAAACACTTTTACCCGGCCGCTGTTGATGAAGGGTGCGATCGAATCGATCAGGCCGAACCGCTCATACTCCAGGTAATCGGCGGCAGCGGTAGGGACCAGCAGCAGGGCCGGACCAAAATGACCGTAAACGGCAACCGGCATCTCTCTCTGCAGCCGGGGACTGAACCAGGAAGTGCTCCATTTTTCCATAGCGTATTTCTGGGCGGTTTGATTTTTCTTATGATGAAAATCACATATATTTGTCCCACCTTTTCCTGCCTGCCAAGAACTTTAGGCCGTTACGGGTAAGACGCCCTAATTGTAAACCCTTACCGGCGCATCCTTACCAAGGGACAATCGCATATATACGATGTAAAAGTCGCATATTACTGCTTGTTCCTTAGACAAATTTTTAAATTTCGATACCGATAAACCTGTAACGTGGAAAACACGGAAACCATATCCTTTGATCCAACTGTAGCCGGCGGCAGTTCCTATACCCATTACCTGGAACTGCTGCTGAACAATACCGAGGAGAATTTCATACTGGCCGACCGCGACCTGAAGGTTCTGGCCTTCAATAAGGCAGCGGCCCAGCGGGCAGGCCAGGTAGCCGGTGTGAAACTGCGCAACGGCATGTCGGTACTCGAAATCGCCCTGCCGGAACGGCAGCCGGTACTGGCCGGTATTTATGCCGAAGTGCTCCGCGGGCAGACCCACACCTCCGAATTCCGCTTTGCCCGTCCCGAAGGGGACATCTGGTTCGAAAATTATATAAAGCCGATTTATAACGATCAGCGCTCCGTAGTGATGATCCTCGTGATCATCCGCGACATTACGGGCCGCAAAAAGGCCGAGCGGGCCCAGCGCGAAAGCGAGCAGCTCTGGCGCTTTGCCCTGGAAGGCACCAACCAGGGGGTCTGGGACTGGAAGATACAGGAGGACCTCGTGTATTTTTCAGAAGGCTGGAGCCGGCTGTTCGGCTTTGCCTCCGAGGAAATGCCGGCCACCATGAGTGCCTGGAAGGCCCGCCTTCACCCCGACGACCAGCGGGCCATGGAGCAGAACATCACCACCCACCTGACCGGCGATAACAACACTTATGAAAGCACCTTCCGCTTCAAGGCGAAGGACGGCAGCTATAAATGGATCCTTTCCCGCGGGCTGATCACCGAATGGACGGCCGACGGCCGGCCCGGCCGCATGATCGGTACCCATACCGATATCAGCGAGCGGAAGAAGGTGGAAGAAAACTACCGCTTCCTGTTCTACAATAACCCGCTGCCGATGTGGACCTTCGAGCGGACCACCGGGTGCTTCATCGAAGTGAACAATGCTGCGGTAGCCCACTACGGATACAGCCGGGAGGAGTTTCTGCAGATGACGATTTTTGACATCCGTCCGCCTGAAGTGCTCGATGCCTTTGTACAGGACCGCTCCGCGCAGCTCGGCTCCGAAACCATTCCGCCCCGACCCTACCAGCACCGCAAGAAAGACGGCTCCCTCATCTGGGCCAACGTCACCGGCGAAGTGTTCCGGCGCGACGGCCGCACGCTGTGCCTTGTACTGGCGGAAGACGTTACCGAAAAAATCGTCGCCGAGCAAAAGCTGAAAGAATCCGAAGAACAATACAAATCACTGTTTGCCCATCACCCGCTGCCTTCTTTCATCATGGACGATGAAACCCTTCGTTTCCTGGAGGTCAACAACGCCATCGTGGCTGCGTACGGGTACACCCGCGAGGAACTGCTGGGCATGAGCGCACTCGACATCAACCTGCCGGAATCGCATGATTTCATACGCAGCCATACCGGGAAGGACCTGCAGTCTCATTTCAGCGCAAAGGAATGGAAACATGTGAAGAAAGACGGTGAGTTGATCATTGCGGATGTGGAAGTGACCATGATCCAGTACCGGGGGCGCCGGGCCCGGCTGGTGGTGGCCAACGACATCACCGAAAAAGTAAAAGCCGAAAAAGAACTGAAACGGAGCAACGAACGGTTCGAGCTGGCCGGTCGCGCCACTTCGGATGCCATATATGACCTGAACCTGCTGAAGAACCAGCTCACCTGGGGAGAAGGCATGTTCACGCTTTTTGGCTGGACAGGCGAGTCCGTCACCTTCGAACGGTGGGATGAGCTGTTGCATCCGGACGACCGGGAACGGATCAGCGCAAGCCTGAAAAACACATTAAGCCAGCCTGATTCCACGTTCTGGCGGGATGAATATTACTTCCGGCATACAGACGGCTCGTACCGCTATGTGCTCGACCGTTGCTATGTGATCCGCAACAGCCGCGGGGAAGCGGTCCGCCTCATTGGCGCCATGCAGGACATCACCATGCTGAAGCAGAAGGAACAGGAGCTTTCGGCCATCAACCAGCGGTTTACCCTGGCGGCCAAAGCCACTTCCGAGATCCTCTGGGAAGCCGACCTGGAAGGCCAGGGCATGTACCTCAGTCCGGCCTTTACCGAAATTTTCGGCCTCGAAGTTCAGCCGGACGTCTATTTCCGGAACTGGCCCCGGTATATCCACCCGGAGGACCTGTCGCCTCTGTATGCACAGTTCCTGGAAGCCTTAAAGGACCCCCGGCAATTGCAGGGCGAGTTCGAGTGCCGGCACATGAAATCCGACGGTTCTTTTGCCTATATCATTAACCACTGCATCTTCGAGCGGAATGCCGCCGGCCGTGTGGTCAAGATCGTGGGGGCCATCCGCGATATTTCCAAACGCCGCCTGGCCGAGGAAGAAACCCGCATCAGCAATGAGCGCTTCCAGTTTGCCGCCCGCGCCACTTTCGATATCATCTGGGACTGGGAAATCGGCACAGACCGCGTGCTCTGGTCCGAAAACCTGAACCGTGTGTTCGGGTGGCCGCTCCCGGAAGACCGGTACCTGGAACTCCAGTTCACGGTGGACAATACCCATCCGGATGATTTCCCCTGGGTCATGGCCAGCTTTGAAAAAGCACTGGCCGATAAAACCGTTTCTGTCTGGGAGGAAGAGTTCCGCTTCAGAAAAGCCGACGGCAGTTATGCCTACATCTCCGACCGGGGCTTTATTATCCGGAATGAGGAGGGTACGGCCATACGCCTGATCGGGGCCGTGCGCGACATCACCGCCGTAAAGCGGAAGGAAAAAGAACTGGAAGAAAGCAACGAGCGCTACCAGTATGTTACCCGGGCTACTTCCGATATTGTCTGGGACTGGGATATTGCGCAGAATACGGTGCTCTGGTCCGACAACTATACCCGGCTCTTTGGCTGGAAGCTGCCGGCCGATAAACTGCTTTCCATAGAAGAACTTTCCCGCCTTACCCATCCGGAGGATGTGGAAAAGCTCATTTCCAGCACCTCAGCCGCACTGGCCGATCCCCAGCGGACCATCTGGGAAGATGAGTTCCGGTTCCGAAAGGCCGACGGCACTTATGCTTACGTTACCGACAAAGGCTTTATCATCCGGGATGCAGCCGGCAATGCCATCCGGATCATCGGGGTCATGCAGGACATTACCGACCGGAAATACCACCAGGATCTCCTGGCCCTGGAGCGCACCATCTTTGAGCTGAGCAACGACCCCAAAAATTCGTTCACCCAGGTCATCAACCACCTGTTGCGCGGCATTGAGCAGGTGCACCCGAAAATGCTGACGTCCGTACTGCTGCTCAAGCCCGACCAGTCGATCATGACAGTTGCAGCCCCCCGCCTGCCGCAGGAATACCTGTCGGCCATCAATGGCGTAAAGATCGGCTCCGGCATCGGCTCCTGCGGCACTGCGATGTACGAGAAGCGGAACGTGATCGTCCCCGATATCGGCACGGACCCGCTCTGGAAGGACTTCAAAGGCCTGGCCCTCTCCTTTAACCTGCAGGCCTGCTGGTCGGTACCCATCATCGACCGGGAAGGCCACGTACTGGGCTCCTTCGCCATTTATCATAATTCGGCCAAACAGCCGAACAGCGTGGAAATGAATACCATCGAGCGCATCCGCAACATCCTGCGCATCCTCATGGAAAACCATTTCGCCCTGCGCAAGATCAAAATCTTCAACGACCGCTATAACAACATCCTGAAAGCCACGCACGATTGCATCTGGGACTGGAACCTGGAAACAGGCACCTTCTACCGCAACGAGGAAGGCATCAGCAAGGTATACGGGGTGAAGAACAACCAGGCGATCCAGAACATCTATTCCTGGATGCAGCGCATCCACCCCGAGGACAATACCCGGGTGCAGCGCGTGATCAACGACATCCTGCATGCCACCGACCGCGATACCTTCGATGTGGAATACCGCTTCAAGCGCGACGACGGGGACTATTCCTATATCTACGACCGGGGCATCATCGTGCGCGACGCCGACGGCAAGCCGGTACGGATGATCGGTGCGGCCCAGAACGTCACGGAGCGGAAAAAGCTCCAGATGGAACTGCTCCAGCAGGAGCTGGACCGGCAGAAGCTTATCTCCCAGGCTACCATCGATACGCAGGAGCAGGAGCGTTCGGAAATCGGCAAGGAACTCCATGACAACGTGAACCAGATCCTGACGACCACCAAGCTCTACCTCGACCTCTCGCTGAGCAACCCCGAGCTGAAGGACGAGCTGATCCAGAAGTCCTCGAAAAATATTATTTACGTGATCAACGAGATCAGGCAACTATCCCGCTCGCTGATGAATCCTAGTATAGGCGACCTGGGACTGGTGGATTCCATTCACGACCTGGTGGAGAACATCAACGTGACCCGGAAACTGCAGGTTTCCCTGACGGCCGATGAGGCCGTGGAGGAACTGCTCAGCGAAAACCAGAAGCTCATGGTGTTCCGCATCATCCAGGAAGCCCTGAATAATTCCATCAAGCATGCCCAGGCCGGCTCTGTGATCATCTTTCTGAAGAAAGGCCGCACACAGGTGCACCTGGACATTACCGACGACGGCGTGGGCTTCAACCCCTCGACCGTAAAAAAAGGAGCCGGGCTGAAGAACATCCAGAACCGGGTATATTTGACCAACGGCAAGCTCAACATCACCAGTGCGCCGACGAAAGGTTGTAAAATCGAAATCAGTTTTCCCATCAACAAAAAATAAATCAATCCAAATCAGACTATGGAAAAGATCACCATTCTTATTGCAGACGATCATACACTGGTGCGCGAGACCTGGAGCTTTATCCTCAACACCGATCCCCGTTTTACGGTGATTGCCGAAAGCGGCAGCGGCGAGGAGGCGGTAGAGCTGGCCAAGAAACTGCGCCCCAACATTGTTATCATGGACATCAACCTGCCGGGCATCAACGGCATTGAGGCCACCCAGCAGATCCGCAAGTATTCACCCGGCTCCCGGATCCTCGGCGTTTCCCTGCACACGCAGCCCACCTATGCCCGGAAGATGATCCAGAAAGGCGCCATGGGCTATGTAACCAAGAACTCTTCCAAAGAGGAAATGTTCAAGGCGATCATGGAAATTCAGAGCGGCAAAAAGTATATCTGCGACGAGATCAAGAACATCCTCTCCGAGCAGGTGATTTCGGGCGACGACCCCCAGACGGGCCTGAACGCACTGAGCCAGCGGGAGATCGAGATCATCGCCTTTATCAAGAAGGGCTTTTCTTCCAAGGAAATTGCAGACTCCCTGAACATCTCGGTCAAGACCGTGGAAGTGCATCGGTACAACATCCTGAAGAAGCTGAACCTGAAGAATGCGGCTGCCCTGGTAAACTTTATCAATAACAGCCAGTTAGATTTCGAAAATTAACCGTTCCTCGTATTTTTACGTCCGGGGGCAGGAAATTTTCCGCCCCCGGGCACGTAAATGTCCGAACGGTTTCCTGCAGGACCTGTTGCATATTCATGCAGCCGGCAACAGGAACCACATATTACCTTTCCTGGCAATGGTGGTCAATTGCAGCTGAATCTATGTATATAATTCAACTGCTATGGAGAAACAACCCATTCGTGTTGTTATCGTCGACGACCACCAGATGGTTCGTGAAACCTGGAAAATGATCCTGCAGACCGACAACCGGATCGAAGTGATCGGGGAATGCGCTTCCGGAGCAGAAGCCATAAATATGGCCCATGAACTCAAACCGCATGTCATGCTCATGGACATCAATATGGCCCCCGTAAACGGCTTCGAGGCCACCCGTAAAATTTCCCGGTCCTGCCCGGACGTACGGATCATCGGGGTTTCGGTGAACAACCAGCCGGGCTACGCCCGCAACATGATGCAGCTGGGCGCCCGGGGATACGTAACGAAGAACTCCCCGCGGGAAGAAATGATCCGGGCGATTCTGGAGGTCACGGAAGGCCGGACCTTCATCTGCCAGGAAGTACGCGAAAAAATGACGGGCCGGGAGTAAGCCCGCCCAACTATATGCCGGTAATGGTGTGCGGATTGCCTAAATTTGCACACCATTTTATTTTGGCATGAATACGACGCTTTCCAAGAATTTCGAATCCGCAACCGCAGAAGAACAGTGGACCCGCCACTGGGAAGAGAAAGGCTATTTCCGGAGTACACCCGACGACCGCCCCCCCTTCACGGTGGTGATCCCACCCCCGAACGTGACCGGCGTGCTGCACCTGGGCCATACCCTGAACGAAACCGTACAGGACATCCTGGTGCGCAAGGCCCGCATGAGCGGCTTCAACGCCTGCTGGGTGCCCGGCTCCGACCATGCCTCCATTGCTACGGAAGCCAAGGTGGTGCAGATGCTCGAAAAAGAACAGGGCATCCACAAACGCGACCTGTCGCGGCAGGACTTCCTGCGCCATGCCTTCGAATGGAAGGACAAGTACGGCGGCATCATCTACCACCAGATCCGCAAGCTCGGCTGCAGCGTCGACTGGAACCGCGTCACCTTCACGATGGACGACCACTATTATGCGGCGGTGATCCGGGTGTTCGTGGACCTTTTTCAGAAAGGACTGATCTACCGCGGCGCCCGCATGATCCACTGGGATCCGCAGGCGAAGACCGCCCTCTCCGACGAGGAAGTGGAATACCGCGACATCCAGGGCAAGCTGTACTATGTGCAGTATGCCGTACTGAATGAAGCCGGGGAGCCGGACGGCACCTTCATTACCATCGCCACCCAGCGCCCGGAAACCATCATGGGCGATACCGCGGTTTGCGTCAATCCCGGCGACGAGCGCTTTGCCCGCCTGAAAGGCCGGCAGGTGCGTGTGCCCCTGGTGAACCGGTCCGTGCCGGTGATCTTCGATGAATACGTGGATCCCGCCTTCGGAACCGGCGCTCTTAAGGTGACGCCCGCCCATGATATCAACGACTATAACCTGGGCCTGAAACACGGCCTGCAGGTGATCGATACCCTGAACGAGGACGGCACACTCAGCGCGGCCGCAGAAGTGTTCGTGGGGATGGACCGGTTTGAAGCCCGGGAAGCGGCCGTGAAGCAGCTGGCCGCCGAAGGCCTGCTGGTCAAGGAAGAAACCTATTCCACCCGCCTCGGCTTTTCGCAGCGGACCAACGCCGTGGTGGAGCCCCGGATTTCCACCCAGTGGTTCGTGAAGATGCAGGCCCTTGCCGGGCAGGCCCTCGAAGCCGTCCTCAGCGGGCAGGTAAAGATCCACCCGGAAGAACGCTTCCTGGCTACCTACCGCTACTGGCTTGAAAACGTAAAAGACTGGTGCATCTCGCGGCAGCTCTGGTGGGGCCAGCGCATCCCGGCCTGGTACGATGCGGAAGGCAGATTCGTTGTGGCGGAGACGGAAGAAAAGGCGCAGGAGCTGTTTCGCAGCCAGTATTCCCTTACCGATGTCCAACTCGTACAGGATGAGGACGTGCTGGATACCTGGTTCTCCTCCTGGCTCTGGCCGATGGAAGTGTTTAAAGGAATTACTGCCCCGGACAATGCCGAGATCAAGTACTACTACCCCACCTCGGTGCTCGTCACCGGCCAGGACATCATCTTTTTCTGGGTGGCCCGGATGATCATGGCAGGCATGGAATACAAGCAGGAACGCCCCTTTGAGCATGTATACTTTACCGGTATGGTCCGCGACAAGCAGGGCCGCAAAATGAGCAAGCAACTGGGCAACTCGCCTGACCTGCTCGAGCTCATCGACCGCTTCGGTGCCGACGCTGTGCGCTTCGGCATCATGATCTCCGCCCCTGCCGGCAACGACCTGCTGTTCGACGACGCTTCCTGCGAGCAGGGACGCCTGTTCAACAACAAGCTGTGGAATGCCCTGAAGCTGGTGAAAATGTGGGAAGAAAAGCAGAGCAGTTCACCTGTTCCCGGGTTCACGAATCAGCTACAAACCACAAACCGGTTTGCTGTTCAGTGGTTCGAAAACCGCCTGAACGAAGTGAAAGCCGAGGTGGAGAAGATGTATACCGAGTTCCGGCTGAGCGAAGCGCTCAAGACCATATATTCCCTTATCTGGGATGACTTCTGTTCCTGGTACCTCGAATGGATGAAGCCTCCGTTTGAAGGAACCATTGCCGCCGGGGACTATGAGCAGACCCTTTCCTTTTTTGAAGAGCTGATGCAGCTGTTGCACCCCTTCATGCCCTTCATCACCGAAGACATTTACCACCGCCTGCGCAACCGGGCCGATGGCGATGACCTGACGATCCGGCAATTCATGCCGGCCGCTGCAGCCGATCCTTCCGTATTGCAGGAAGGCGACCTGCTGAAGCAATCCATTACCGCCCTGCGCGACGCCCGGACCAAAGCCGGGATCAAGCCGAAAGAAAGCGTGACCCTGCACATCCAGACGAATGCGGCAACAGCCTTTGAATCGTTCCGGTCCATCCTGCAGAAACAGGTGAATGCGGAAGCCCTGCTCTTTGTATCCGAATCCGTTCCGGATACCATCAACGTGGTGTGCGGAAAGGACCGCTTCTACCTGCAGACCGAAAAGGCACTTGATACTTCCGCCCAGAAAGAACAGCTTCAGAAAGACCTGGACTACCTGAAAGGATTCCTGCAGTCGGTGGAAAAAAAGCTTTCGAATGAGCGGTTTGTCCAGAATGCAAAGCCGGAAGTAGTGGATGCGGAACGCCGGAAAAAAGCCGACGCCGAAGAAAAGATCAAAGCCATCGAAGAAAGCCTGGGACGCCTGTAACCGCGGATTAACAGGATGGGGTAGGGATGCACGCGTTTGGGTTTCACGCAAAGACGCGAAGACAAGTAAAGACGTAAAGGATGCATTGAAACCGAGGTGTCCGCTGATCGGATGTACGATGTATGATGTACGATGTACGACACAAGGACAATCATCGTACATCATACATCTAACACCGTACATCTGCACACTTGCACATCTGCACATTCACCTTCCCTCCCATTCACCTACAGATTCACCGATTCACCTATTGACCTATTCATCTGCTCACTCCGGGATCAACCCCACCGGCAATACGAACTCCCATCGGTGCGGGCTGCCCTGGCCCAGCACTTCCGGGTCGAGCAGGTGGCTGTACCGGATACCGAAAGTCACGGGCACCTGGTTCCACCACTTGGTGTCGAACCAGACCTCGCCCCCGGTGGACCGCAGGTCGCGGTGAACGGTCTTCGGCCGGTTGTACACCCGGGAATGGTCGTAAAAAAGGGTGCCCCGTACCCGGAGAAAATACACGATGCCCGCGAAACCCCAGTCGGGATAGGCCAGCGGCAGGTGGTAATCGGCTGAGGCCCGCCACATCCGGCTGAAATAACGTTCATCATACCCCCGCGCATTGGAAA